>NZ_JBDKEE010000159.1:0-316 GCF_051130085.1 Enterobacter sp. PTB | reverse complement strand
CGGGAAGATTTTGAGGATGCGCCGGAAATTATCCAGAGTGGATTATACCAGCACGTTTACTCGGATGAGTACGATCAGCCTGGTGGAGAGCCTATTGCAGCATTAATCTCTGCCTACGAGTTTGATGCGTCTTCGCAGGATATCGCCCTGCTGCGTAACATCTCGAAAGTGTCTGCCGCCGCCCATATGCCGTTCATTGGCTCGGTGGGGCCGAAGTTCTTCATGAAAAACACGATTGAAGAGGTGGCGGCCATTAAGGACATCACCAATTTCTTCGATCGCGCGGAGTATATCAAATGGAAGAGCTTCAGGGAAA
>NZ_JBDKEE010000158.1:0-321 GCF_051130085.1 Enterobacter sp. PTB | reverse complement strand
GCTCGATGTAACGCTCTATGGCGTGGGTGGTGATCCGGTAGTGGCGATAGTAGACGGAACCCGAGAGACTCATGTGGGGCTCTGCCGGATAGGCCGGCATTGCTACCGACTCGATTGTGTTCATTGCCTTGCCTCCCGCTTCGCTGTTTCGTAGGCTCGCTGCACTTCTTTTGGTCGGCCGGAAATAGCGGTCTTCATGAAAATGCAACCTCGATGTTCACTGATAACTTCCGGCGTCAGAAGCTGAACGGTATCGACAACCCGGCTATGTTTGCTGCGCTCAAGGATGGTGCTGGTGATCGTTACTGTTGCCACCGCGCC
>NZ_JBDKEE010000157.1:0-321 GCF_051130085.1 Enterobacter sp. PTB | reverse complement strand
CCGTAGTCGTCTATCGTCAGATCGTAGCGGTCGCCGTATTGCTGACGCA
This sequence comes from Enterobacter sp. PTB, assembly GCF_051130085.1. Classification (NCBI taxonomy): domain Bacteria; kingdom Pseudomonadati; phylum Pseudomonadota; class Gammaproteobacteria; order Enterobacterales; family Enterobacteriaceae; genus Enterobacter; species Enterobacter sp. PTB. The sequence goes on along the minus strand of NZ_JBDKEE010000157.1, from coordinate 272 downwards.
TAAATTCTTCGAAAGATAACTGCACTGGTGTTCTTTTCATCAGTACCCCTGAGCTCTGGTTTTTCTGTTGGCAGCTTTACTGTCAGACTGCGGGTGTTCTTCCATTGGTATGGTGGTCACGATGGCCTGACGGTGTACTGATGGCTTAACGAGGAAGACCGCCTTACCGTTCGTCAGCGCCCATCCGCCTTCACGACTACACCTGGCTACGCAGGCGCAGACTTTTCGCGATAACCCCTTGCGGTTGATATCGAACAAACCCGCGCTGCCCA
>NZ_JBDKEE010000156.1:0-322 GCF_051130085.1 Enterobacter sp. PTB | reverse complement strand
GCCCTCGCGTTTGTTTTCGCTGTCCAGATGTTGCGTGCGGGTATCCGGGCAGATAGCGGGTTTCTAATCTGGTGTGGCAATACCGGCTGACCTGCTCTCCGTTGTTTCAACAGCCAACCGTGGCCGCCCACGCTTTTTCCCCTGCCGTACAACGTATTCACTGCGCCCAAATGTACGCCCCCCTTTGGGTAACGTCAGTCGGACTGCCGTATCTACTTTAGCCAGGTATGTTATTGCTTTCTGTAATGCGCTGCGTTTTGTATGGTTTGTATAATGGATATCACCGATCCCTGACTGGGCGTAGTTATGGGCAATGGCATTA
>NZ_JBDKEE010000155.1:0-330 GCF_051130085.1 Enterobacter sp. PTB | reverse complement strand
CCTCCGCCACCATCCGTACATCGACATCCGGGCACAGCAGCGGGCTGTTCTGCTGCAGGGTGTGCAGCCGTTGCTGCAGTTCTGCAGTCTGTGGTTGTGATTCGGGCGCATGGCGGCTTTCCAGCAGCTGCGTGACCAGCGCTTTCTCTTCCTGGTAGCGGGTTTCGAGCAACTGCTGTTCCGTGGTGAGCTGGCGGGTCTGCTGCGCAATCTCCGCTAACCGGGTATCGGGTACGGACTGGCCCACCGCCTGGTCTTCCAGCAGGGCTTCCTCCTCCAGCACCAGGGCATTCTCCTGCGCCGCCAGCCGGGTGAGGGCTTCCGGGACCG
>NZ_JBDKEE010000154.1:0-339 GCF_051130085.1 Enterobacter sp. PTB | reverse complement strand
AGTAACTTAGCGGTATTAATCCGAGATTCGAAAAATCAAACTCGCGGGTTTCGGATATCATGATTTCGGACGGGATCTTGACCTGGCTGCCGGTACCGAGGTCGTAAAGGTGGACAGGCAGGTCTTCCACCGCGCCCCCGGCCTGTGGACCACGGATCTGCACGCACCAGCCGTTGTTCGCAAAGCTGCGAGCCATGTTGGCAGCGAAAGCGAAAGAGGCGTTCGTCCACAGATATTTATCGTGATCCGGACCTTTGACCTCTTCCACATAGTTGAAGCTGCGCACCGGGACGGTATCCGGGCCATACGGCAGGCGGCCCAGCACGCGCGGCATCGTCA
>NZ_JBDKEE010000153.1:0-340 GCF_051130085.1 Enterobacter sp. PTB | reverse complement strand
AGACAGGGATAACCCCGTCTGCTGATGTGTTACGCGGTGGCGCGTTCGTTCCAGGAATCGGAATGAATGATGTTGCCATCCTTGTAGGTCCAGGTGATTTTTTCGTAGCGCAGCTCAAGCTGCTCCAGATGGTTGTGCTTCTCGTAGGACGGATCCTTGATGTCGTGCATCACCGGGTTCACCTTCACCACCTTCACGTTCTCAAGCTTCGTGTTGAAGTACTCCACCTCCTGACCGGCGTCGTTGATTTTGTACCATTTGAACTCAGCGGACGTCAGGGTCTGGCCGGTGGTCACCGCCTTGTACAGGTACGGGCTGGAGGCGTCGATTTCCTTGGTGA
>NZ_JBDKEE010000152.1:0-349 GCF_051130085.1 Enterobacter sp. PTB | reverse complement strand
ATACAGTTGCCACCTTCAGACGCACCGCTGGACACCCGGCTCAGCAGTATCTGCAGCTCGCCATCGGCAGGCACTATCACCGGCGGCAGCACCGGGCCGGGATTCATGCCCCGGACGGTGCGTCGCTCAACGAGCATCGGGTGATGTGCGGCATCGCTGAAGGTCAGGACCGGTCGCGGCGGAAGCATACAGGCTCCGGGGCCAGTGTTGTGTAACACCAGGGTCGTGCCGCTTTGCGACACTTCGTCGTAAACACCGCCCGGGTCATCGGTATGCACCGCAATATCTGTCGCCTCGCAGGGCAGTATCGACATGGTGTCCGCCCGGACCAGAGGCGTTAACAGCACGG
>NZ_JBDKEE010000151.1:0-350 GCF_051130085.1 Enterobacter sp. PTB | reverse complement strand
TTGGCAGGCCAGGTATTGATGACGCTGATCACGTGGCGCAGCCAGGCTTCCGGCTTGATGCCGTTGAGTTTGCAGCTTCCGATCAGGCTGTACATCACTGCTGCGCTGTCGCCACCACCATCGGAGCCGAAGAACATGTAGTTACGGCGCCCCAGCGCTACCACCCGGAGCGCGTTCTCGCACAGATTGTTGTCTATCTCCACCCAGCCATTGCGGCAGTATTCGTTCAGAGCATCCCACTGTTTCAGCAGGTACGCGAACGCCTTCGCCATATCTGAGTGACGCGACAGCATGCTCATCTGTTGCTGTACCCAGTCGTACAGCGACTGCATCAGTGGTACCGTTCTGGC
>NZ_JBDKEE010000150.1:0-351 GCF_051130085.1 Enterobacter sp. PTB | reverse complement strand
TGCGGGTGTACCTCGGGTATCGCAGCGATGTCCGTCTTCAGCTTCGTGTGCCGCTTTCCCTGATACCGGAACCCCGGCTACGCCGGGAGCATCGGGTTCGCCTCGGCCAGACCGGCGTCCTGGGGCATCAGGGACGTGAAACCTCAGCGAGCCGTGAGATCACCGTCAGTACGGGCCGCTATGAAGGTCTGTCTGTGGCTGTACTGCCCCCGGCGCAGTACGGCCAGTATCGTTTTGAACAGGAAACACCATGAAAATCATGAACCTCCGGCGGGCTCTGCTCCCGCTGCTGTGTACTCTGCTGAGCGGGTGCGGGCTGGCCCAGAGCGTCCATGACGGCACGCGCAGTAT
>NZ_JBDKEE010000014.1:0-123063 GCF_051130085.1 Enterobacter sp. PTB | reverse complement strand
CCTCCGACCGCTCGGTTCGTAGCCGAGTACTCTATCCAGCTGAGCTACGGATGCAAAATGGCGGTGAGGCGGGGATTCGAACCCCGGATGCAGCTTTTGACCGCATACTCCCTTAGCAGGGGAGCGCCTTCAGCCTCTCGGCCACCTCACCACACAACGCCTCTTTCGAGTGCTCCGAGTAACTCGTTAAGAGCTTCTCGTCGCTGCGTGGCGCATATATTACTTTCTGGGACTTATAAGTCAAACAATTTTCCAAAAGCTTTTATCGTTTGCACAAATCACACGCAATTCGCATGCAAAAGCTGCAAAGAGGGTGTTTTATAAGCGGATTTTGCAGGCATCTTCTCAGAAAACTGATGACAGAATAGTGATGTTGAGGCGAGTTAAGGGTAAGAGAGTGGTTAAAAACAGAGCGATTGAAATTAAACGGTAACTTTAAGCAGGAAAAATGGCGGGAGAGGTTGCGTCTCGCCCGACAGCGAGACGCGACAATATCAGTAACTGGACTGCTGGGATTTTTCAGCCTGGATACGCTGGTAGATCTCTTCACGGTGGACAGATACTTCTTTAGGAGCGTTTACACCAATACGTACCTGGTTACCCTTTACCCCTAAAACTGTCACGGTGACCTCATCCCCAATCATGAGGGTCTCACCAACTCGACGAGTCAGAATCAGCATTCTTTGCTCCTTGAAAGATTAAAAGAGTCGGGTCTCTTGTATCCCGGCATTATCCATCATATAACGCCAAAAAGTAAGCGATGACAAACACGTAAAGTGTAAGCAGTCACGGCATCACATTCTGTTAAACGTAAGTTTAGCCGATATACACAAACTCAACCTGACTTTATCGTTATCGATAGCGCAGTGAACAAGACGCCATAACGTTACCGCTATGGCGTCTGCTTGTGCTTTGTAGTTATTACAGTTTCGCGCTCACCCAGCTTTCAACACTGGCCAATGCCGCAGGAAGTGCCGCCGCATCCGTACCACCGGCTTGCGCCATGTCCGGACGACCGCCACCCTTACCGCCCACCTGCTGGGCGACCATACCAATCAGTTCCCCTGCTTTTACGCGGTCTGTCACATCCTTAGAGACGCCCGCAATCAGAGAAACCTTACCTTCTGCCACTGTCGCCAGCACGATAACTGTGGAACCGAGCTGGTTCTTCAGATCGTCGACCATAGTACGCAGCATCTTAGGCTCAACGCCCGCCAGATCGCTGACCAGCAGTTTGACTCCCTTAATGTCTACAGCTTTGCTGGAGAGGTTTGCACTCTCCTGCGCCGCAGCCTGCTCTTTCAGCTGCTGCAGCTCTTTTTCCAGCTGACGCGTGCGATCCAGCGCAACTCGCACTTTCTCGCCCAGGTTCTGGCTATCACCTTTCAACAACTGCGCGATGTCGTGCAGCTGATCGCTCTGCGCATGCAGGCTGGCAATTGCGCCCTCACCGGTTACCGCTTCAATACGACGCACGCCCGCCGCCGTTCCTGATTCGGAAACAATGCGGAACAGACCAATGTCGCCGGTACGGGAGGCATGCGTCCCGCCGCAGAGTTCAGTCGAGAAGTCGCCCATGCTCAGCACGCGAACGCGGTCGTCGTATTTCTCGCCGAACAGTGCCATCGCGCCTTTCTTCTTCGCCGCCTCGAGATCCATGATATGGGTTTCGATTGGCAGGTTACGACGGATCTGCGCATTCACCAGATCTTCCACCGCACGGATTTCAGACGGCTTCATCGCTTCAAAATGAGAGAAGTCGAAGCGCAGCACTTTATCGTTAACCAGAGAACCTTTCTGTGCAACGTGCGTTCCCAGAACTTCACGCAGGGCAGCGTGCATCAGGTGCGTAGCTGAGTGGTTCAAACGAATGCGCGCACGACGAGCTTCATCAACGTTCGCCTGGACACCCTCGCCCACTTTCAGAGAACCGGCAGTCAGTTTGCCCTGATGGCCAATCGCCTGACCGTATTTCTGCGTGTCGCTTACGCTGAAGCTGAAACCGTTGCCTTTCAGTTCGCCTTTATCGCCAACCTGGCCGCCGGATTCCGCGTAGAACGGCGTTTTGTCCAGAATGACAACCGCATCCTGACCCGCGTTGATGCTGTCTACGGCTTTACCGTCAACAAACAGGGCGGTCACTTTGCCAGTCAGTTCCAGATTTTCGTAGCCTTTGAATTCTGATGCGCCATCAACGCGGATCATCGCGTTGTAGTCAGCACCAAAACCGCTGGACTCGCGCGCACGGCGGCGCTGCTCTTCCATTGCGGCTTCAAAGCCTGCTTCGTCCACTTTAATGTTGCGCTCACGGCAAACGTCCGCCGTCAGGTCAACCGGGAAACCGTAGGTGTCATACAGGCGGAAAGCGGTTTCGCCGTCCAGCGTATCGCCCTTAAGTTTCGCCAGCTCTTCATCCAGCAGCGCCAGTCCGCGCTCCAGAGTACGAGCAAACTGCTCTTCTTCCGTTTTCAGAACCTGCTCAACCTGCGCCTGCTGACGTTTCAGCTCATCACCGGCTGCGCCCATCACGCCAATCAGTGGCCCAACGAGTTTATAGAAGAAGGTGTCCTTCGCGCCCAGCATGTTGCCGTGACGGATAGCACGACGAATGATACGACGCAGCACATAGCCACGGTTTTCATTCGACGGGATCACGCCGTCGGCAATCAGGAACGCGCAGGAACGGATATGGTCTGCAATAACGCGCAGCGATTTGTTGTTCAGATCGGTTGCACCCGTCACTTGCGCAACGGCTTTAATCAGAGTGCTGAACAGGTCAATTTCGTAGTTGGAGTTAACGTGCTGCAGAACAGCCGCGATACGCTCCAGACCCATACCGGTATCAACGGACGGTTTCGGCAGCGGCTCCATCGTACCGTCAGCCTGACGGTTGAACTGCATGAAGACGATGTTCCAGATCTCAATGTAGCGATCGCCGTCTTCTTCCGGGCTACCTGGAGGACCACCCCAGATATGGTCGCCGTGATCGTAGAAGATCTCGGTGCACGGACCGCAAGGACCGGTATCGCCCATCTGCCAGAAGTTGTCAGACGCATAAGGTGCGCCTTTGTTATCACCGATGCGAATAATACGCTCGCGCGGGATACCAACCTCTTTTTCCCAGATTTCGTAGGCTTCGTCATCGGTTTCATAGACGGTAACCCACAGACGATCTTTCGGCAGGTTGAACCAGTTTTCACCGGTCAGCAGTTCCCACGCATATTGAATGGCATCGTGTTTGAAATAGTCGCCGAAGCTGAAGTTACCCAGCATTTCGAAGAACGTGTGGTGACGCGCGGTGTAACCGACGTTTTCCAGGTCGTTGTGTTTACCGCCCGCACGCACGCAACGCTGTGAGGTTGTGGCGCGGGAATAATTACGTTTGTCGAGACCAAGGAACACATCCTTGAACTGGTTCATCCCGGCGTTGGTAAACAGCAGAGTCGGATCGTTGTTCGGTACCAGGGAGCTGCTGGCAACTACCTGATGTCCCTTACTATGGAAAAAATCGAGAAACGCCTGACGGATCTCAGCGGTGCTCTTGCTCATAATTATCCTGAAATCAAGCTAACGAAATGTCGTAGCAAGCCTGTATCGGTAAAACGTTGGACAGACCAGCTACTGGAAAAAGTGGGAATAAGATAAGTTTTCTTTAGTGGGAAGTAAAATCCCGCATGCGTTCAATCCGCAAAATTACGCCAGATATCCTGAATATCTTCCATCAGAAAGCCGCGGTAGAGCAAAAAGCGCTGGATTTTAACTTTTTCTGAAAATTCACGTGGCAAGGGTTCGCCGTACTTGCGAATGGCCTGTTCTTTTGCCAGCGCGCACCAGTCTGTGTCGCATTCGCGCATGGCCTTTTCAATGGTTTCACGGGCGACCCCTTTCTGGTTCAGCTCCTGGCGGATACGCGCGGGGCCATATCCTTTGCGGCCACGGCTGGCAAGAAACCGGGAAGCGAAACGCTCGTCATCCAGATAGCGGTGCTCATAGCACCAGGCAATGACGCGGTCGTAATCTTCCGCAGTCGCATCAATCTCTTCCGGCCCGTTTTTACTCATTACGGGGGCCGACAGTTTTCGCCGCAACTCCTGTTCGCTGTGGTCACGGACGGCAAGAATGCGCACCGCACGGTCCAGTAAGCGTGCATAGGCAGGGCGGCGTGAAGTCGATTCACTCATAAAAAACCTGCTGATTCAGAAATGCAAAAAGGGCTGCATTAGCAGCCCTTCATCTTTAAACGAGAGAATTAGAAATCTTCGTTGGTTTCTTCAGCACCCGCGTTATCCACCACGAAATCAGGCGTACCGTCCTGGTTGTTCAGCAGAAGCTCACGCACTTTCTTCTCAATTTCTTTCGCCGCAGCCGGGTTCTCTTTCAGCCAGGAGATTGCATTTGCTTTACCCTGACCAATCTTGTCGCCGTTGTAGCTGTACCATGCGCCCGCTTTTTCAATCAGCTTCTCTTTCACGCCCAGGTCAACCAGTTCGCCGTAGAAGTTGATGCCTTCACCGTAGAGGATCTGGAATTCAGCCTGTTTGAACGGCGCTGCGATTTTGTTCTTCACAACCTTCACGCGGGTTTCGCTACCCACTACGTTTTCACCCTCTTTCACCGCGCCGATACGGCGGATATCCAGACGGACAGACGCGTAGAATTTCAGCGCGTTACCACCGGTAGTGGTTTCCGGGTTACCGAACATCACACCAATTTTCATACGGATCTGGTTGATGAAGATCAGCAGCGTGTTGGACTGCTTCAGGTTACCGGCCAGCTTACGCATTGCCTGGCTCATCATACGTGCCGCGAGGCCCATGTGAGAGTCACCAATTTCGCCTTCGATTTCAGCTTTTGGCGTCAGAGCGGCAACGGAGTCGACCACGATAACGTCAACCGCACCGGAACGTGCCAGCGCGTCACAAATTTCCAGCGCCTGCTCACCGGTGTCCGGCTGAGAACACAGCAGGTTGTCAATATCAACGCCCAGCTTACGAGCATAAACAGGGTCCAGCGCGTGCTCGGCATCGATAAACGCACAGGTTTTACCTTCACGCTGTGCCGCAGCGATAACCTGCAGCGTCAGGGTTGTTTTACCTGAGGACTCAGGCCCGTAGATTTCTACGATACGGCCCATTGGCAGGCCGCCAGCGCCCAGCGCGATATCCAGAGAAAGCGAACCGGTGGAGATAGTTTCCACATCCATGGAACGGTCTTCACCCAGGCGCATGATGGAGCCTTTACCGAATTGCTTTTCGATCTGGCCCAGTGCTGCCGCCAACGCTTTCTGTTTGTTTTCGTCGATAGCCATTATTACTCCTGTCATGCCGGGAGAAGCGACTGTGCTTCACCGTGGATTTCTGTTCTGTTGGTGCAATTATACTGTATGGTCATACAGTATCAAGTATTTTGTAGAAATTGTTGCCAGAGCGTTTTTAATGCATAAACGGTTGCCTGACGACGCACGCTTTCGCGATCGCCGCTAAAGCACTCCCGGCGGGTGATCCCTTCACCTCTGGCGGTAGCAAAACCAAACCAGACGGTGCCGACAGGCTTCACGTCACTGCCCCCGTCCGGGCCCGCGATGCCGCTAATCGATATTGCATAATCCGCGCGCGCCTCTTTGAGCGCACCAATAGCCATCTCAATCACCACCGGCTCGCTGACCGCGCCATGCTGTTCGAGCGTAGATTCCCGCACGCCGATCATTTGCGCTTTAGCTTCATTACTGTAGGTCACAAAACCACGTTCAAACCAGGCGGAACTGCCGGCAATATCGGTAATCGCTTTCGCCACCCAGCCGCCGGTGCAGGACTCCGCGGTGGTGAGGGTCGCCCCGCGTTGCTTAAGCGCCAGCCCTACCACTTCGCTAAGCTGCATCAATTCATGGTCAGTCATTCTCGCTCCAGGCCTTAGAAAAACATGCAGCACAAGATAGCACTTTCTCGTCAGATATGGGGATGCGCTGCAGGATTTACGAGGGGGCTTCAGAAAAAAGCCGATGCGAGCGCACCGGCGGTGGCGAGGATTATCTCATGCTGTCAGCGAGGGTATCCACATTGTGGCGGAACGCCTTAACGTAGGTCTCTGCCACGCCCCCTTTTGCCGAGAGCGCTTCCGGGTAAAGCTCGCCTCCCGGCTGCGCGCCGGTGGCTGTAGCAATCTGTTTAACCAGCCGCGGGTCGAGCTGGTTTTCCATAAACCAGCTTTTCACGCCGTCCGCTTTAATCTGATTAATGATCTCAGCAACCTGTGCCGCGCTGGCCTCGCTCTCTGACGACAACCCCTGGGGCGCCATAAACGTCACCCCGTAGGCGCGGCTGAAATAGCCGAACGCGTCATGGCTGGTCAGCACTTTACGTTTCACCAGCGGGATCTGGCTAAAACGCGTTTTGGCCCAGCTATCCAGCTGCTTAAGCTGCGCGATGTACGGTTTTCCGGTCGCTTCCAGCGCGGTTTTATCTTCTGGGTCGGCTTTCACCAGCCCGTTGAGAATATTTTGCGCGTACAGCGCCCCGTTCGCCGCGCTGTTCCAGGCGTGCGGGTCAGTGACGGTTTTGCCCTCTTCTTCGAGGGTATGCGTCTGCACACCACGCGACGCCACCACCAGCTGGCCTTTGAACCCGGAGGCTTTCACCAGGCGATCCAGCCACCCTTCCAGTCCCAGACCATTGACCACCACAACATCTGCCTTGCTTAGCGCCGCGCTATCTTTTGGCGAGGGCTCGAAGGTATGCGGATCGCCGTCCGGACCCACCAGCGTCGTGACGTTCACATGGTCACCGCCCACCTCCCGGGTCATATCCCCCAGTATGGAAAAGCTGGTCACCACATTGAGCGTTTTCGCCATCACCGTTTGCGACATCATCCCCAGCGCGAGCGCCACTACGAATCCCGTACGTTTCATCGTTTCCCCTTCCGTTAAAAAAGCGCACGCAGGCTGCCAGCCAGCCTGCTGCGCGTGCCAAATAAAATGGAAATAAAGAACAGCGCGCTGGCGGTAAGCACGATGGACGGCCCCGCGGGCAGGCTGGCGGCCCAGGAGAGACTGAGTCCGAGCCACGCGCAGAAAATACCGCTGATACCCGCCATCAATAACAGTCCGGGTAAGGTGCGTGCCCAGCAGCGTGCCGCTACCGCAGGGAGCATCATCAGCCCGACCGCCATCAACGTGCCAAGCACCTGAAAACCGGCAACGAGGTTAAGCACCAGCAGCGCCAGAAACAGGCCGTGTAATAAGCCGGGAACATGGCGGGCGTTTACCTGCAGCCAGGCGGTGTCAAAGGCCTCGGTCACCAGCCCACGGTAGAAAATCGCCAGCGTGATAAGGGTGAACATGCAAACGCCTGCCACAAACAGCGCGGCATCGTTATCCACCGCCAGGATGGAGCCAAACAGCAGGTGCAGAAGATCGACGCTCGAACCGCGCAGTGATACCAGCGTGACGCCCAGCGCCAGCGAGCCAAGATAGAACCCGGCAAAACTGGCGTCCTCTTTAAGCGGCGTTCGACGGCTGACCAGCCCGGCCACCAGCGCCACGGTAATACCGGCAATAAAGCCTCCCACGCTCATGGCCAGCAGCGACATACCGCTGAGCAAATACCCCACCGCGACACCGGGCAAAATGGCGTGAGAGAGGGCATCGCCCATCAGACTCATCCGGCGCAGCTGAAGGAAAACGCCCAGAGCAGTGGTACTGACGGACAACGCCAGGCAAACCACCAGCGCGCGGCGCATAAAGCCATACTCAATAAAAGGCTGAAAAAAGATATGCCAGATCATGCCACCCTCACCCGCTCGGTTTTCCACTGGGGAATGTCAGCGTCCAGCCGTAACGTCTGCGGGAAGTGGCGCGATACACGCTCGCTGTCGTGCAGCACCGCAAGCACCGTTTGCCCCTGCATATACATTTCCAGCATCAGGTCCATCAGCACATTACAGGTAGCTTCATCAACGCCGGTAAAGGGCTCATCGAGCATGACCAGCGGTGCCTGCTGCACTAATACCCGTGCGAACAGCATGCGCTGAAACTGACCGCCGGAGAGTTCATCAATGGTCGTTAGCGCCATCGTTCCAAGCCCCACCCGCTCAAGCGCACCGGCAATGCGCAGCCGCATTTCACGGCGAAGGCCAGAAAAAAGCGATGCTTCAGGCCAGCAGCCCATGCTGACCACATCCTGCACGGTTAGCGGAAATTGCGCCTCCAGGGCATGACGCTGTGCCAGCCAGCCCATTACCGGGCGTTTTTTCTGCCAGTGAAAACGGCCGCTTACCGGCGGGATAAACCCGGCGAGGGTTTTCAGAAGCGTTGATTTACCGCAGCCGTTGGCCCCGAGGATGGCGGTCATGCTCCCGCATTCAATCACCCCGGAAAGAGGACGCGTGACCGGCTCGCGGTCGTAACCCGCCGTAAGTTGGTTCATTACAATCATGGCAATGCCACCGCCCAGCACACGGCCAGTCCGATAAAGACAATCAGCGCCAGCGCCATCAGAAGCCGGACCGGCGCAGACAGAGAAAAAAAGGAAGTAGACATCTCATCACCACATCTAATGTTATAACATAACAATAATGAAAGATAATGCGGATGTAAATGAGCGAAGATTAACGGGAGTGTGGCGAAATGTTTCTGGATATCAGCCCAACCCTCTCCCGGTGGAAGAGGGTTGAACATCAAGCGTTACTGACTGAACGGCGACGCGGCAGGCACGCGCGCCTGTGACACCGCCAGCCCCAGCTGCCATACGGCCATCGCATAGTGAGTGCTGTGGTTATAGCGGGTGATGGTGTAGAAGTTAGGCAGCCCGTACCAGTACTGATAACCCGTACCGACATCCAGACGCAGCAGGCTCGCCTGTTGCGTATTTCCCAGCGGCTGCGTTGGCGTTAAGCCTGCAGCGGCCAGCTGCGAAACGCTGTAGTTGGTTTTAAAGCCGTTCTCAAGCCCTGGTGCCTGGCCGTTAGCCTGCACCGCCACCTGACCGCCCGGCACCCAGCCGTGCGCTTTAAAGTAGTTCGCCACGCTGCCGATGGCATCCACCGGATCCCACAGGTTAATGTGGCCATCTCCGTTAAAGTCGACGGCATATTGCTTATAGGAGGACGGCATAAACTGGCCGTAGCCCATCGCACCGGCAAACGAGCCTTTGAGATCTAACGGGTCATCTTGTTCATTGCGCGCCATCAGCAGGAAGGTTTCCAGCTCAGACGAGAAATATTCAGCGCGACGCGGGTAGTTAAAGGAGAGCGTCGCCAGCGCATCGAGGATACGGGTTTTGCCCATCACGCGGCCCCAGCGGGTTTCCACGCCGATAATCCCGACGATGATTTCAGGCGGTACGCCATACACCTGCCACGCACGGTTCAGCGCATCTTCATATTGGTTCCAGAAGACCACGCCATTTTGCACGTTATCCGGCGTAATGAACTGTTTGCGATAACGCAGCCATGCGCCATTTGGCCCGGTCGGTACCTGAGCCGTCGGTGCCTGGCGATCCATCAAACGCAGAACATAATCCAGTCGCTTCGCCTGCGACAGAATTTCATGCAGTTGCTGGCGGTCAAAACCGTGTTTGCTCACCATTTTATCGATGAACTGCTCGGCCGCCGGGTTATTCGCAAAGTCGCCGCCCATCTGCATCATATTATGCTGCGGCTCCAGCAGGAATCCTCCGGAAGGCGCGCCAGCCGTTTGCTGCACGGCTTCGGTCTTGGGTTTGCTACTACAGGCAGACAGCAGAATAAGCGCAGGTAACAACGCTGCATAACGACGCTTGAACATGTGACATCCATTTAACGGGTTCGATAAGAACCCAGTATGGTAAAGCATCCGCAACACCTCAAGGAAGTGGTACGCACCTCCCCCACAAAATCTTTACGCTCCCCATCGCAAACCTGTGCAATTTTCGTCCACCCAAGACTCCCACTGGCAATTAACTTTCAAAATAATCCATTTTTCTTTCATTGTGAGATCTAATTAACACTTTAAAACCTTTCAAAGTGATTATTATTAGCCTCGGTTATACAAAAACAAAAAAGCCCCACAGGAGAGAAGAATGATAGAAACCATCACCCACGGCGCCGAGTGGTTCATCGGGCTGTTTCAGAAAGGCGGAGAAGTGTTCACCGGCATGGTGACCGGGATCCTGCCCCTGCTGATTAGCCTGCTGGTCATCATGAACGCGCTGATTAACTTTATCGGCCAGCAACGCATTGAACGTTTTGCCCAGCGCTGCGCCGGCAATCCGCTGTCCCGTTACCTGGTTCTGCCCTTCATCGGTACGTTTGTTTTTTGCAACCCGATGACGCTGAGCCTCGGCCGCTTTATGCCTGAAAAGTACAAACCCAGCTATTACGCCGCAGCCTCCTACAGCTGCCACTCCATGAATGGCCTGTTCCCGCATATCAACCCCGGCGAGCTGTTTGTCTATCTGGGCATTGCCAGCGGCCTGACCACGCTTGGCCTGCCGCTCGGTCCGCTGGCGGTGAGTTATCTGCTGGTCGGTCTGGTCACCAACTTTTTCCGCGGCTGGGTCACGGACCTCACCACCGCCATTTTCGAGAAGAAAATGGGTATCCAGCTTGAACAGAAAGTCCATCTTTCAGGAGCCGCAGCATGAGCCGTATTCGCATTGAAAAAGGAACGGGCGGCTGGGGCGGCCCACTGGAATTCGACGCCACTGAAGGCAAAAAAATCGTCTATATCACCGCAGGCACACGTCCGGCCATTGTCGACAAACTGCGTGAGCTGACCGGCTGGGAAGCGGTCGACGGCTTCAAAGAGGGCGAACCGCCTGAAGCGGAAATTGGCGTGGCGGTGATTGACTGCGGCGGCACGCTGCGCTGCGGCATCTACCCCAAGCGGCGTATTCCTACCGTGAATATCCATTCCACCGGTAAATCAGGTCCGCTGGCGCAGTACATCCTGGAGGACATTTATGTCTCCGGCGTGAAGGAGGAAAACATTCACCTGGCACAGGGGTCTGCTGCCCCTCAGAAAGCGGCCCCGCGTGATTACGACACGAGTAAAAAAATCACCGAACAGAGTGACGGCCTGCTGGCAAAAGTCGGAATGGGGATGGGCTCTGCCGTGGCCGTGCTGTTCCAGTCCGGGCGCGACACCATCGACACGGTGCTGAAAACCATTCTGCCGTTTATGGCATTCGTTTCGGCGCTGATCGGCATCATCATGGCCTCGGGTCTTGGCGACTGGATTGCCCATGGCCTCGCCCCGCTGGCGAGCCACCCGCTCGGGCTGGTGACGCTGGCGCTGATCTGCTCCTTCCCGCTGCTGTCGCCGTTTCTCGGCCCAGGCGCGGTCATTGCGCAGGTTATCGGCGTGCTGATTGGCGTGCAGATTGGCCTTGGCAACATTCCCCCGCATCTGGCTCTGCCCGCCCTGTTTGCCATTAACGCCCAGGCAGCGTGTGATTTCATTCCTGTCGGGCTGTCGCTGGCAGAAGCGCGCCAGGACACCGTGCGCGTTGGCGTGCCGTCTGTACTGGTCAGCCGTTTCCTGACCGGCGCACCGACGGTGCTGATTGCCTGGTTTGTCTCCGGCTTTATTTACCAATAAGAGGTTCCTGTGATGACCGTAATTTACCAGACCACCATCACCCGCATTGGCCAGAGCGCGGCCGATGCGCTCAGCGACAAGATGCTGATTACCTTCCGCGAAGGTGCGCCCGCGGATATCGAAGAGTTTTGCTTTATCCACTGTCACGGCGAGATGAACGGTGAGCTGAAGGCCGGGAGCCAGCTGGAGTTGGGCGACGCGCGCTACGCCGTGACCGCCGTCGGCGACGTGGCCGAACAAAACCTGCGGGAGCTCGGCCATATCACTTTGCGTTTTGATGGCCAGCCGCAGGCGGAATATCCCGGTACGGTTCATGTGGATGGCCCGGTTCCGCAGGCTGTCACCCCAGGCTGCACGTTGAAGTTTGTTGCGTAATTTAAGGAGAAAGATATGAGTCAGGTTGCCGTTGTCATTGGTGGGGGACAAACCTTAGGCGAGTTCCTCTGCCGTGGGCTTGCTGCAGAGGGTTACCGCGTGGCGGTAGTGGATATTCAGAGTGAAAAAGCCGCACGCGTGGCGGACACCATCAACACCGAATTGGGTGAAGGGATGGCCTACGGATTTGGTGCTGATGCCACCAGCGAGCAGAGCGTGATGGCGCTGGCCCGCGGCGTGGACGAGATTTTTGGCCGTACCGACCTGCTGGTATACAGCGCAGGGATAGCCAAAGCGGCCTTTATCAGCGATTTCGAACTGGGGGATTTCGACCGCTCCCTGCAGGTTAACCTGGTGGGCTATTTCCTCTGCGCACGCGAGTTTTCCCGTCTGATGATCCGCGATGGCATTCAGGGGCGCATCATCCAGATCAACTCGAAATCGGGCAAAGTGGGCAGCAAACACAACTCCGGTTACAGCGCGGCGAAATTTGGCGGCGTAGGGCTGACGCAATCTCTGGCCCTCGATCTGGCCGAATATGGCATTACCGTTCACTCGCTGATGCTGGGCAACCTGCTGAAATCGCCGATGTTCCAGTCCCTGCTGCCGCAATATGCCACCAAGCTCGGGCTGAAAGAGGAGGAAGTGGAGCAGTATTACATCGACAAAGTGCCGCTGAAGCGCGGCTGCGATTATCAGGACGTGCTGAACATGCTGCTGTTTTATGCCAGCCCCAAAGCCTCTTACTGCACCGGGCAGTCCATTAATGTCACCGGCGGGCAGGTGATGTTCTGATCGAACACGCTGATGCCCGTATCCCCCTCTCCTTCGGGAGAGGGAACAACAAGGAGCTCGTATGGTTACCGCACTCATTACCGTTGCCGCCATCGCCTGGATGTGCCAGCTGATCTTTGGCGGCTGGCAAATCCGCCAGTTTAACCGCGCGTTTGATGCCCTGTGTCAGAAAGGGCGCGTGGGCGTCGGGCGTTCCGGCGGGCGTTTCAAACCGCGCGTGGTGGTTGCCATTGCGCTGGACGAACACAATAGGGTCTGCGATTCCCTCATCATGCGCGGGATGACCGTTTTTGCCCGCCCGGCGAAAATCCAGGCGATTAACGGGATATCGCTGCAGGAATTACAACCCGATGTGATCTTTCCCCATGATTCGCTCTGTCAGAATGCTCTATCATTAGCGCTTAATCTGAAACATGGATAATTTCGTTGTGAACGCGATAAGCTTGCGAAATTATCATTTCGCAACCTAAGGAATTGAGCGCCTATGAAACCACGTCAGCGTCAGGCGGCCATTCTGGAGCATCTGCAAAAGCAGGGAAAATGCTCGGTAGAAGAACTGGCCCACTACTTTGACACCACCGGCACGACAATACGAAAGGATCTGGTATTGCTCGAAAACTCTGGTGCAGTCATCCGAACCTACGGCGGCGTGATGCTCAACAAAGATGAAGCCGACCCGCCTATCGATCACAAAACGCTGATCAATACTCACCAGAAAGCGCTGATTGCCGAGGCCGCCGTAAAATTTATCCATGATGGCGACTCCATTATCCTTGATGCAGGCAGCACCGTGCTGCAGATGATCCCGATGCTCAGCCGCTTTAACAACATCACGGTGATGACCAACAGTCTGCACATCGTCAACGCCCTGTCGGAGTTCGACAGCGAGCAAACCATTCTGATGCCCGGCGGGACGTTCCGTAAAAAATCTGCGTCGTTTCACGGTCAACTGGCGGAAAACGCCTTTGAACACTTCAGCTTTGATAAACTCTTTATGGGCACGGACGGTATCGATTTGAACGCCGGCGTGACGACCTTTAACGAGGTGTTCAGCGTCAGCAAAGCGATGTGCAACGCCGCGCGCGAAGTGATTTTGATGGCAGACTCGTCGAAGTTTGGCCGTAAAAGTCCCAACATTGTCTGCAGCCTTGAAAGCGTCGATAAGCTCATTACCGACGCAGGTATCGACCCGGCGTTCAAAAAAGCGCTGGAAGAGAAAGGGATCGACGTGATTGTAACCGGAGAGAGAGATGAGTGATTTTCTGTTAAACGCAGGCCGCCAGACCCTGATGCTGGAGCTGCAGGAAGCCAGCCGCCTGCCGGAACGTCTGGGCGAGGATTTTGTGCGCGCGGCAAACACCATTATCCAGTGCGAAGGTAAAGTGGTGGTCTCCGGGATCGGCAAGTCCGGTCATATCGGCAAAAAGATTGCCGCTACGCTTGCCAGCACCGGCACACCGGCGTTCTTCGTGCATCCGGCCGAAGCGCTGCACGGCGATCTAGGGATGATTGAAAGCCGCGACGTGATGCTGTTTATCTCCTACTCCGGTTCGGCCAAAGAGCTGGATCTCATCATCCCGCGTCTGCAGGAAAAATCGGTCGCGCTGCTGGCGATGACCGGTAAATCCCGCTCACCGCTGGCACTGGCGGCAAAGGCCACGCTTGATATCTCCGTTGAGCGCGAAGCCTGCCCGATGCACCTCGCCCCCACCTCCAGCACCGTGAATACGCTGATGATGGGCGACGCGCTGGCAATGGCGGTAATGCAGGCACGCGGGTTTAACGAAGAAGATTTTGCCCGCTCGCACCCGGCGGGCGCGCTCGGTGCGCGACTGCTCAATAAAGTTCATCATCTGATGCGGACCGACGAGGCCATTCCGCAGGTCAAACTCAACACCAGCGTAATGGATGCGATGCTGGAACTGAGCCGCACCGGGCTGGGTCTGGTAGCGGTATGCGATGAAACCGGTAGCGTTAAAGGCGTGTTTACCGACGGCGACCTGCGCCGCTGGCTGGTGGGCGGCGGCAAGCTGGAATCCCAGGTTTCGGAAGCGATGACCCGGGGCGGGCTGACCCTGAACGCCGAGAGCCGCGCCATCGAAGCCAAAGAGGTGCTGATGAAACGCAAAATCACCGCCGCGCCGGTGGTGGATGAGCACGGCACGCTGTGCGGCGCCATCAACCTGCAGGATTTCTACCAGGCCGGGATTATTTAACCTTTGAGTCCCAGACGTTTCGCCAGCCGGTGCAGGTTGGCGACGTCCATTTCC
Source organism: Enterobacter sp. PTB (assembly GCF_051130085.1). Lineage (NCBI taxonomy): Bacteria > Pseudomonadati > Pseudomonadota > Gammaproteobacteria > Enterobacterales > Enterobacteriaceae > Enterobacter > Enterobacter sp. PTB. Next base: position 108,051 of record NZ_JBDKEE010000014.1, on the reverse strand, counting down.
AGCGCTCGCGCGCACGCCGCCCAGCTGCGGTTATTCTGCTCCAGCGCGCGGGCGATCGTCTGACGCTGAAACGCTTCTGTTGCTTCCCGCAGGTTCTCATGGGCCATTTCCGGCGCGGCAGGCGTAACGAACGAAGCGGTGTCATCGTGCAATGCGAAATGCCGCGCGTGGATCACCACCTCATCTCCCGAACGTGTCGCCCGCGCCAGCACCACGGCGCGGTGAATCGCATGTTCCAGTTCGCGCACGTTACCCGGCCAGCCGTAGCGCATCAGATGGGCTCGCGCGCCGGGGCTTAATACCACGCGGGAAAGCCCCATTCGTAACCGGCATTGCTCGCAGAAAAACCCCGCCAGCAGCACCACATCGTCGCTGCGCTCGCGTAGCGGCGGCACGGTAAGCGGAAACACGCTCAGACGATGGTACAGGTCAGCGCGGAAATTCCCGGCCAATACCTCTTCGCGCAGGTCACGGTTGGTTGCCGCCAGCACACGCACGTTGACTCTCAGGCTGCGATCGTCGCCGACGCGCTGAATATCACCGTACTGCAGGACGCGCAGCAGTTTGGCCTGAAGCGACAGCGACAGTTCGCCAATTTCATCGAGGAACAACGTGCCGTTATCCGCCATTTCGAATTTGCCGCTGCGGTTGCTGATCGCCCCGGTAAACGCCCCTTTGACGTGACCAAACAGCTCACTTTCCGCCACGCTTTCCGGCAGCGCGGCGCAGTTGAGGTACACCAGCGGGTTGACCGCGCGCGGCGAGGCTTCGTGGATGCCCTTCGCCACCAGCTCTTTACCGGTGCCGGTTTCCCCGAAAATCAGCACGTTTAAATCCGAGGCCGCCACGATATCGATCTCTTTTTTTAGCTGCACCATCCCCGGTGACAGCCCAATCATCTCCGTGTGTGCCACCGGTTCAAACGCCGACGGGCTGCCAGGAAGGATGTTCTGGCTCTCCAGCTGTTCGATCAGCAGCGCGTTATTCAGCGCACCGGCGGCCAGCGCGGCAATCAGCCGCAGCTCTTCATCGCTAAAGGTGTCGAACTGATCCGGCGACAGGCCGTCGAGGGTTAATGCCCCAATCAGGTTTTGTCCGGCAAACAGCGGCAGACCGATACAGGCATGAACTTTCAGGCTCTCCTGCGCCGGGATCAGCCCGTCGTAAGGGTCGGGCAAATCACTGTCCGCCGGAAAGCGCACCACGTCACCGGCCCGGGCGATGGTTTCCAGACGCGGATGGCCTTCCAGGGAGAAGCGTCGCCCAAGAACGTCCTGCGCCAGCCCGTCGATAGCCAGCGGAATAAACTGCCGGGCGTCGTAGCGCAGCAGTGCCGACGCATCGCACGCCAGCACGTGGCGCAGCGTCGAAATCAGCCGCTGAAAACGGTCCTGATGACCGATACCGGTTTGCAGTTCAATGGCAATTTTTGCCAGTACGTCCACGGAAAAGCTCATCTGCGCCTCACTGTCATTTTGACCATTCATATTGTCACAATGACCATAAATCAGATAGTCATATTGACTACCCATTACGGATGATAAAATTAAAAAACCATAAAAAACATCAACATGAAAAACTGGCACGCAACTTGATAAAGGCTAGACATCTTATTTGAAAAACGCCGTATTAATTGAGGTTGCTATGTCTATTCTGGTTAAAAATAACATTCATTGGGTTGGCCAACGTGACTGGGAAGTGCGTGACTTCCACGGAACGGAGTACAAAACGCTGCGCGGCAGCAGCTATAACAGCTATCTCATCCGTGAAGGCAAAAACGTGCTCATCGATACCGTCGATCACAAATTCAGCCGGGAGTTCGTGCAAAATCTGCGCAGCGAAATCGATCTTGCGGATATCGACTACATCATCATTAACCATGCGGAAGAGGATCATGCCGGGGCGCTGACCGAGTTAATGTCCTGCATTCCCGACACCCCGATTTACTGCACCACCAACGCCATCGACTCGATTAACGGCCATCACCACCACCCGGAGTGGAATTTCCACACCGTCAAAACCGGCGACACGCTGGATATCGGCAACGGCAAACAGCTGATCTTCGTTGAAACCCCGATGCTGCACTGGCCCGACAGTATGATGACCTACATGACCGGCGATGCGGTGCTGTTCAGCAACGATGCCTTCGGCCAGCACTATTGTGACGAGCGCCTGTTCAACGATGAAGTGGATCAAACCGAGCTATTCGAACAATGTCAGCGCTACTACGCCAATATCCTGACGCCGTTCAGCCGTCTGGTGACGCCAAAAATCACCGAAATCCTCGGCTTTAACCTGCCCGTGGATATGATTGCCACCTCTCACGGCGTGGTGTGGCGCGAAAACCCCACCCAGATCGTGGAGCTGTACCTCAAATGGGCCGCGGATTACCAGGAAGACCGTATCACGCTTTTCTACGACACCATGTCTAATAATACCCGCATGATGGCGGACGCCATTGCGCAGGGTATTAACGAAGTCGACCCGAACGTGGCGGTGAAAATCTTCAACGTGGCGCGTAGCGATAAAAACGAGATCCTGACCAACGTCTTCCGCTCCAAGGGCGTGCTGGTGGGCACCTCCACGATGAACAACGTGATGATGCCGAAAATTGCGGGCCTTGTGGAAGAGATGACCGGCCTGCGCTTTCGTAATAAACGGGCCAGCGCATTTGGCTCCCACGGCTGGAGCGGCGGCGCAGTAGACCGGCTCTCCACGCGTTTGCAGGATGCCGGTTTCGAGATGTCCATGAGCCTGAAGGCGAAATGGCGTCCGGACATCGACGCGCTTGAATTGTGCCGCCAGCATGGCCGTGACATTGCGCGTCAGTGGGCGCTCGCGCCGCTCCCCGACATGAACGCTAAAAACCCCGCGCCGCAGCAAGCCTGCGCCACAGCCGTCGCTGACGGTGGCCCTCGCATGCAGTGCAGCATCTGCCAGTGGATTTACGACCCGGCACAGGGCGAGCCGCTGCAGGATGTTGCCCCCGGTACCCCCTGGAGCGACGTGCCGGACAATTTCCTCTGCCCGGAATGTTCCCTGGGAAAAGAGGTCTTTGACGAACTGGCGACGGAGGCACAATGAACAACGGTATCGTTATCATCGGCTCGGGCTTTGCCGCCCGCCAGCTGGTGAAAAACATTCGCAAGCAAGACGCCCGCGTGCCGTTGACGCTCATTGCCGCCGACAGCATGGACGAGTACAACAAGCCTGATTTAAGCCACGTTATCAGCCAGAATCAGCGAGCCGAAGACCTCACCCGCCAGACCGCGGGGGCGTTCGCGGAACAGTTTAGTCTGCGGTTATTTCCGCACACCTGGATAACCGATATCGACGCCGCCGCCCATGTGGTGAAAGCAAAAGACAAAACCTGGCAGTACGACAAACTGGTGCTGGCGACAGGGGCGTCTGCTTTTGTGCCGCCGGTGGAAGGCCGGGAACTGATGATCACCCTCAACAGCCAGCAGGCGTATCAGGCCAGTGAAACCCTGCTGCGTGACGCAAAGCGGGTGATGATTGTCGGCGCAGGGTTGATTGGCACAGAGCTGGCGATGGACTTTAGCCGGGCGGGCAAAACCGTCACCCTGGCCGACCATGCGGCAAGCATTTTGTCGGCGCTGATGCCCGCAGAAGTAAGTAGTCGCTTACAGCATCGTCTGACCGATATGGGCGTACATCTGCTGCTGAAATCCCAGCTGCAAAGCCTGAAGAAAACCGGGAGTGGGATTCATGTAACGCTCGACCGCAGCCGCAGCGTTGAGGTGGATGTGGTGGTTGCCGCCACGGGCCTGCGTCCGGAAACGGCGCTGGCGCATCGCGCCGGTGCGGAAACAGGCCGTGGCGTGAAGGTAGACAGCTACCTGCAAACCACGCAGCCCGATATTTACGCCCTGGGTGACTGCGCTGAAATTAACGGACAGGTCCTGCCCTTCCTGCAGCCCATTCAACTGAGCGCCATGTACCTCGCGAAAAACCTGTCTGGCGGCAGTGCGCCACTGAAATTACCCGCCATGCTGGTAAAAGTAAAAACGCCAGCGCTCCCGCTACACCTGGCAGGCGAAACCGAGCGTCCGGACCTGCACTGGCAACTCACCATTGAACCTCAGGGAATGGTGGCTCGTGGGTGCGACAGCGAAGGACAGATGCGCGCCTTTGTGGTGAGCGAAGACCGGATGAAAGAGGCTTTCACTCTGCTGAAATCATTACCCGCTTAACGCTGATTCGCCTGCCACGCTAACGTAACCTTTGGATTTTATGGTCCACAGCCCCGATGTCCCGGGGCTTTTTTTTCAACGTCGTTTAGCCAGATAACGACAATGATGTTCAGACGCCGCGTCAGGAACGCACGACAAGCGCATCGTAGCCGCGCCAGCGATAGTTGATCATGGAAATCAGCCAGCAGGCAACGAACAGCCCGACCACCACGAACCCGGCGTTACCGAGGTTGTCATTAACTGCGCCAATGCGATCCCAGAGGCCTCCGCTGAGGGCAAACTTATCCATCAACAAACCCAGAGCTTCCAGCCCGCCGATAAACAGCGCCACCACCACAGAGGTGCCGGTGATGGTCATGTTGTAGTAAAGCTTGCGCTGCGGCTTATTAAACGCCCAGCCGTAAGCGCCGACCATCAGCAGATTGTCGAGGGTATCGACCAGCGCCATACCGCTGGCAAACAGCGCCGGGAAGATCATGATGGACCAGACTGACATCCCGTTTGACGCGCTGGCAGCTGAAATCCCAAGCACACCGATTTCCGTCGCGGTATCAAACCCCAGACCAAACAGGAAACCGACCAGGTACATCTGCCAGCTCTTGTTCACCAGGCGGAACGTTGCGCCAAACAGCCAGTTCATGACTCCGCCTGATGCCGGAAGCGGGATGTCGTCACGCGTGACCTGACCGTTCTTCAGCGCCTGAAAATTACGCCACACGCCGCGCAAAATCACCAGATTGACCAGCGCCATCGCCAGCAGAAACGTTGCAGAAACGGCGGTGCCAATCAGGCTGCCGGTTTCATGAAACCATGCCATATTCTTCTGAAACGCCGTGGCGGTGGCCGCAATGGCAATGGAGGCCAGCACCACAATGGTGGAGTGTCCCAGAGAGAACCACGCCCCCACGCCGGAAGGGCGTTTACCCTGCTGCATCATCTTACGCGTGACGGTATCAATGGCCGCGATGTGGTCGGCATCCACCGCATGACGGAGTCCATAACACCAGGCCAGCAGGCTGGCGGCCATCAGCGCCGTACTGCCGCTGAAGGTTTGCCATGCCCAGCCCCATGCCAGAAGATTAGCCATTACCAGAGCCAGCAGCAGAAACGCCGCGCGGGGTTCATTGCGTAAGAGTCGTAACATTTTACATCCTTTGTGAACATGACCGGGCGGCAGCAACCACCGCCTGCCCGAAGGAGATAGCGCCGTCACCTGACGGCAGATGATGAGGAAAAAGCAGCGTGAAGTCTGAGAGGTAATGGCGCAGTCGCGCGCGCAGCAGACGGTTATGTAACACGCCGCCGCTGAAGCATACGGTGGAAAGCCCCAGTCGCCGGGCATGGGAGGTGACAAGCTCCGCCAGCCCTTTCGCCAGCGCATCGTGAAACGCCCATGCCCGCTCGCAGGGTTCCGCCTGCCAGTTCAGCCACTGTTGCCAGAAGCGCGTAAGGTTTTCGGCCTGAAGCGTAACCGGGTGTTGAACGTCGTGGCACTGCGCGGCCAGCGTTTCAAGCCGGCAGGCGGCCTCACCTTCATAGCTCTGGGTTTCTGACGTGATGCCGAGCGCGCAGGCCACCGCGTCGAACAGACGTCCGCAGGATGAGGCCAGCGGCGCGTTTAAACCGCGCTGAATGGCCGTAGCCAGCAGCGGCCAGTTTTGCCGCTGAACGTCACGCGTTTCCGGGTACTGCCGCCAGTCCGGCACAAACGCCAGGCAGTGGGCGAGTAAATTGCGCCACGGCTGCATGGCAGCCCTGTCCCCGCCCGGCAGCGCAACCGCAGGCAGACCGCCCAGACGTTCGCAGTCGAGATAGTTTACCCGCAGGCACTCCCCGCCCCACAGCGCGCCGTTTTCACCCATGCCGATCCCATCCAGCGTCAGGGCAATGACATCTCCGCCCTCAAGCGGCCAGCCGTTTTCTGCCATGCATGCCGCCGCGTGAGCGTGGTGGTGAAGCACGGTGTCGATCGGCAAAGCCTGGGCTTGCGCCCACTGTCGGGCGTGATAGCCCGGATGGGCATCGCATACCACGCGCTGCGGCTGAAACGCATAGATCTGCTGCATCATCGACAGCGCAGAACGCCACTGGGCCTCGACACCGTCGTCACTCAGATCGCCAAAGTGCTGACTCAGTACCGCCTGGTTACCGCGCACCAGACAGAAGGTATTTTTCATATCAGCACCGGTGCACACCATCGCCGGGACAGCGCTGAAACCGGCGGGCAGCGTGATGGCATCCGGCACAAAACCGCGCGCGCGGCGCAGCATCATACCGTCCTGATCCATCACGGAATCATCCATACGCTGCAGGATGTCGCGGTTGTGCAGCAGGAATCCGTCAGCGATGTCGCCCAGTTCATCCAGTGCCTGCTGGCAGGTGATGGCCGGCGGACGCCCGCTGAGGTTGCCGGAGGTCATCACCAGCGCGCGCTGACAGTCCATCATCAGCACATGCTGTAGCGGGTTAGCGGGCAGCATCAGGCCAACGGTGTCCAGCCCTGGCGCAATCGCGTCAGGAAGCGGAGGACACCATGCTTTTGGCGTGAGCACGATGGGCGCTGCAGGCGAGCGCAGCAGCGTTTGCACTGATTCCGGCACTCCCTCCGCCTGCGGGATCATGACCGCCAGTGGCTTCATCGGGCGCTGTTTGCGCGCCCGCAGGGTTGCCACCGCCTGCGCGTTGGATGCGTCACAGGCAAGGTGAAAACCGCCCAGCCCTTTGATGGCGACAATCCCGCCATTTTTGAGCATGTGGACCGCCGCACTCAGCGCAGACTCGCGGGTGGCAACGGTCTCGCCCGCGCGCCATTCCAGCTCGGGTCCACAATCCGAACAGGCTACCGGCTGCGCGTGAAAACGGCGGTCAGCGGGATTGCGGTACTCGGTTTCACACGGCTCACAGAGGGGAAATGCCGCCATTGACGTGGCCGGGCGGTCATAGGGCATGGCGCGAATGATGGTAAAACGTGGACCGCAATGGGTACAGTTGATAAACGGATAGCGATAACGCCGCGCTCGGGGATCGCGCATTTCAGCCAGGCACGCCGGGCAGGTAGCGGCATCCGGCACAATCTGGGTGTCCATCGCTCCGCCCGCGCTATGGCGAATGGTGAACGCCTGCGGCACCGTTGCCCAGGTAAACGGCTGGCTGTCGACAGCATCGATACGTGCCAGCGGTGGGCAGTCCTGATGCAGCCTCGCGGTAAAGGCCCCCCCATTACCCGCGAGACGCACCAGCACGCCCTCTCCGTCATTACAAACGTCACCCGTCAGCTGTAGCTGATGCGCCAGCTGCCAGACGAAGGGACGAAACCCTACCCCCTGCACCTTGCCGCGCACCCGCAACTGTACGCCGTTATCGCCCATCGCGACTTAAAACAGCAGTGACGATGACGTGTCGAACGCGGCACGACGGCGTTTTTCCGCGCTCATCTGCTCAAGCTTGTCGCGATCCACGCAGACCAGGGCGTGCGTCGGGCAGGCTTCCATACAGGCCGGGCCGGCGTCACGGTGGTAGCAGAGGTCGCATTTATTGGCTTCCGCTTTTTCCGCGCGCACGCTCAGCCCCATGCCGCTGTTGCGCACAACCGGACGCACCACGACTTCCATCGCACCGTACGGGCAGGCAACCACACAGGTTTTGCAGCCGATGCAGCGCTCCTGCATCACATGCACGAATCCTTTCTCACGTTTGATGGCCCCGTTTGGGCAGACGTTAGCGCACGGCGCATCCTCACACTGGCGACAGATAGCGGCAGTGGAGATATTCACGCCTTTAATGACGTGGATCCGCGGTAAAAAGGTATCAGGGGTGAGCGACGCGCAATCCTGCTCCGCCTGATGGGAAACCACACACGCCACTTCACAGGTACGGCAGCCAATGCATTTACTGGCATCGGCCATAATAAAACGGTTCATCTGCTTCTCCAGCATTACAGTCCTGCGCGGAGATATACATAAACCGTGCCAATTATTAACCTGTTGATTTTATGCAGTTTATAAAATGACAGCAGGGCTGTCATCGTCACTTCTGACGATGACAGCTGTCGACATCAGCGGTGAGGCCCGTCAATGACCGAGTCACGCAGGATAAGCTCGCCGGAGAAGGTTTGCTGGTACTTAAACTCACCGCCATCCAGCAGGAAGATCAGGCGGCTAATGGTCTCTTTGATCATCTCCGTCACCGGAATGCGCACGCTGGAGAGCGAGGGGACGATGTAGGGGGCGATGGCAACATCGTCAAAGCCAATCACCGACACGGCATCCGGGGTGGCGATCCCGCGATCGTGCAGCTGTTTCATGGCACCAATCGCCATATCGTCATTACTCGCCACCAGCGCCGAAAAGGTTTCACCGCGCGAAAGCAGCTCAGACACCGCCGCCGCACCGCTGGCCGGGTTCCATTTCCCCTGCGCAATCAGCGACGGGCGCAGCGGGATCTGGTGCTGTGCCAGGGCGTCTTTGTAGCCCGAGAGACGCTCAACGCCCGTGGGGGAATCCAGCGAACCGGTGATAAACGCAATCTCCCGGTGCCCTTTCTGAATCAGCTGCGACACGGCGTCCTGGCAGGAGGCTTTATGATCTGACCAGACGCTGTGACTGCTGTTTTTCCGTAAGCGGCGGTTAAGGACCATAATCGGCTGTTCGCATTTCTCAACGATGTCGTCCATCTCATCCACGCTCAGGAAACGCGGGTAAATGATCACCGCGTCACAGCGCATATCGAGCAAATACTGAATGGCCTCGCGCTCTTCATCCGCACTGTGCTTACCGTCCGCCAGGATCAGCTGCCGCCCTTTCTCTTCCGTCATGCGGGCGGCGTGAAAGAGCAGTTCGCTAAAATAGACGCCGTGATAAAGGGTGTTGGTGACCACCAGACCCAGCGTCTGGGTACGTTTGGTCGCCAGATTTCGTGCCAGCAAATTCGGGCGATAGCCGCTCTCTTCAATCGCCTGAAACACCCGGTCTTTGGTCTCCTGGCTGACGTAGCCATTGCCCGACAATACCCTGGAAACCGTCGCTTTCGAAACGCCTGCCCGCTTCGCGACTTCAAGCATCGTGGTCATCGTAATCTTCCGTTTGAAACTACCAGGGCGCAGTGTACTGCACTGCAGAAAAATTGTCGCAGCGGCGATATCACGCTTTTCGCCCCTTCTGGTGATCATCATCACGAAATGAAAAAATGTACAAAATGTGATCTTGTTTCATTCAAAGAAACTATTGATGATTATGTGGAACCGGTTTCCTACATTTCTCACAACGATAACAGGATTACATCCGATGGCCAAAAATTACGCTGCGCTGGCGAATGACGTTGTCAGCGCGCTCGGCGGCAGAGACAACATCGTCGCCGTCACCCACTGCATGACGCGACTGCGTTTCGTCCTCAAAGACGAAAGCCTCACCGATGCCCCGCGCCTGAAAAGCATTAACGGCGTGCTCGGCGTGGTCCGCAACGACAACCAGTGCCAGGTGATCATTGGCAACACCGTGTCTCAGGCCTACCGCGAAGTGGTGAGCCTGCTGCCCACCGACCTGCAGCCTGCCGTACCGGAAGGCCCGCAAAAAATGACCCTGCGCCGCATCGGTGCCGGGATCCTCGATGCGCTGATCGGCACCATGTCACCGTTGATCCCGGCAATCATCGGCGGTTCAATGGTCAAACTGCTGGCAATGATCCTGGAGATGACCGGCGCGCTGGAAAAAGGGGCACCGACGCTCACCCTTCTGACGCTGATTGGCGATGGCGCGTTCTTCTTCCTGCCGCTGATGGTCGCCGCCTCTGCCGCAGTGAAATTCAAAACCAACATGTCGCTGGCGATTGCCATCGCGGGCGTGCTGGTACACCCGGGCTTTATCGAACTGATGGCGAAAGCCGCACAGGGCGAGCACGTTGAATTCGCCTTTATTCCGGTGACGGCAGTGAAATACACCTACACGGTCATCCCGGCGCTGGTGATGACCTGGTGCCTGTCGTACATCGAACGCTGGGTTGATCGTATTACGCCGGCGGTCACGAAAAACTTCCTTAAACCGATGCTGATCGTTCTGATTGCCGCCCCGCTCGCCATTGTGCTGATAGGGCCGCTCGGGATCTGGATCGGGAGCGCGATTTCAGCGCTGGTCTACACTATTCACGGCTATCTGGGCTGGCTCTCCGTGGCCATTATGGGCGCCCTCTGGCCGCTGCTGGTGATGACCGGGATGCACCGCGTATTTACGCCGACGATCATTCAGACCATTGCCGAGACGGGCAAAGAGGGAATGGTTATGCCGTCGGAAATCGGAGCCAACCTGTCGCTCGGCGGTTCATCGCTGGCGGTGGCGTGGAAAACGAAAAACCCGGAACTGCGCCAGACGGCGCTGGCGGCAGCGGCTTCTGCCATCATGGCAGGCATTTCAGAACCTGCCCTCTATGGTGTGGCGGTACGTCTGAAACGCCCGCTGATTGCGAGCCTTATCAGCGGCTTCATCTGCGGGGCAGTGGCTGGCATAGCCGGTCTTGCCAGCCACTCAATGGCGGCGCCGGGGCTGTTTACCAGCGTACAGTTCTTCGATCCGGCCAACCCGATGACCATCGTCTGGGTATTCGGAGTCATGGCGCTGGCGGTTGTGCTCTCGTTTGTTCTGACCCTGATTTTAGGTTTTGAAGATATCCCGGTCGAAGACGAGGCTGAGAAAGCACGCGCCCTGCAGAACGCTCCGGTTCAGGCCAAAGCAGCACAAGTCTAAATTTATAGCGAGGTAAAGATGTCTGTTTTTCCACAAGGATTTTTATGGGGCGGCGCGCTTGCCGCCAACCAGAGTGAAGGGGCTTACCGTGAAGGCGGCAAAGGGCTGACGACGGTCGATATGATCCCCCACGGCGCGAATCGTCTGGCGGTGAAGGTCGGTAAGGAAAAACGTTTTACGTTGCGTGACGACGAGTTTTACCCGAGCCACGAGGCGATTGATTTTTACCATCGCTACAAAGAAGACATCGCCCTGATGGCGGAGATGGGCTTTACGGTATTTCGTACCTCAATTGCCTGGAGCCGCCTCTACCCGAACGGCGATGAGCCACTGCCCAATAAAGAGGGGATTGCCTTCTACCGCGCAGTGTTCGAAGAGTGCAAAAAATACAACATCGAACCGTTGGTCACCCTGTGCCATTTCGACGTACCGATGCATCTGGTCACGGAGTATGGATCCTGGCGCAACCGCAAGATGGTCGATTTCTTCGCCCGCTATGCCCGTACCTGTTTCGAAGAATTTAACGGTCTGGTGAAGTACTGGCTCACCTTCAACGAAATCAACATCATGCTGCACAGCCCGTTCTCCGGCGCGGGGCTGGTGTTTGAAGAGGGTGAGAACGAAGATCAGGTGAAATATCAGGCCGCGCATCACGAACTGGTGGCAAGCGCGCTGGCGACCAAAATCGCCCATGAGGTCAACCCGGAAAACCAGGTCGGCTGCATGCTGGCCGGCGGCAACTTCTACCCCTACTCCTGCAAACCGGAAGACGTGTGGATGGCGCTGGAGAAAGACCGCGAAAACCTGTTCTTTATCGACGTGCAGGCGCGCGGCAGCTACCCGGCCTATTCTGCCCGCGTGTTCCGCGAAAAAGGGGTGGTGATTGTCAAAGACCCTGGCGACGATGAACTGCTGAAAAACACCGTCGATTTTGTGTCGTTCAGCTATTACGCCTCGCGCTGCGCGTCGGCGGACATGAACGCCAGTAATACCAATGCGGCGAATATAGTGAAATCCCTGCGCAACCCGCACATCCAGGTCAGCGAATGGGGCTGGGGTATCGACCCACTGGGGCTGCGCATCACCATGAACATGATGTACGACCGCTATCAGAAGCCACTGTTCCTGGTGGAAAACGGCCTCGGCGCGAAAGACGTCATGGATGAACACGGTGAGATTAATGACGACTACCGTATCAGCTACCTGCGCGAACATATTCGTGCGATGGGCGATGCCATAGAAGACGGTGTGCCGCTGATGGGCTACACCACCTGGGGCTGTATTGACCTGGTGGCCGCATCCACGGGTGAGATGAGCAAACGCTACGGGTTTGTCTATGTTGACCGCGATGACGCGGGCAACGGTACGCTGGACAGAACGCGTAAGAAATCGTTCTGGTGGTATAAGAAGGTCATTGCAAGTAACGGCGCGGATCTGGCGTAGGCTGTTGCTCTCTCCTCCGCCCTCTCCCACAGGATGCGGACGAGGAGGTGTCCAGGCCGGGTGGAAGCTACCACCACCCGGCACTGCTCACAGTCGGGAAAAACCGCCGTCCCCATGCCATCCGGCAAGCCGGGAGTAAACCTCTTCGACGGCCTCTTTCACCGGCGGCGTCATCGGATAATAAAACCCAACGATGTCCGGCTGAATACCCAGAAACAATACCTCACCCACGTCGTCTTTAATCTGATCGACCAGATAGTTCAGCGGCATATTGTGGGTGGTCATCATAAACATCTCGGCGATGTCATCCGGATCAATCAGGCGGGTTTCCCCCGGATTAAGTCCCATATCGGTTGCATCCACAATCAGCAGCCTGTCCGGGTGCAGCTCACGGATCGCCACCACATCGTTTTCCGGTGCGCTGCCGCCGTCAATAACCACCCATTCACCCTGCGGATGCGCGGCACACATTTGTGCAAGCAGCGGGCCCGCGCCGTCGTCGCCCATCATGCTGTTGCCGACACACAGTAAAACATCAGTCACGTAATCTCCTCACCATCAGGTAGATGGCACTCTCCTGATGAATATCATGCAGCATGCTGAGCAAAATTTTGCTCCAGGCCTGCTGCTGCGGGGTTTGCACGCTCAGCGCGGCGTCGAAAGCACTGGCGAGCATCGCAATGTGGTTGGCGTCGATAACGATCTCACCGTACTTCGGCACGCCTTCCATTTTGCGGCGCGCCGTACTGCCCTCCGCCAGCGTGGCGATCCACGCCAGATAGTCAGGCCACGGGCAGCTTAATGCCGTTTCGAGACAATCTATCACCCCGAGGTGATGCCCAATGGCCAGGCTGTAATAGACCACCTGCTGCGCCGCATCCGGCGTGGCATCGTTCTCATCAATAAACTTACGGCTCAGCTGACTGAACACCACCGTTTCACTCATCGGATACGCGCCTCTTCCACCACCTGATTCAGGTTCGCGACGATCTCATTAAGACGGGGATCGTTTTCCGCCTCCAGCCAGCGCGTGACCTGATGATCGCCCTGACTCAGCAGACGCAGATAATCGTCGGCAATCTGGCGACCATAGCGATACCCCGCGAGCCGGCGCGCCGTGCGATCGACCTTCACGCGCAGCGGCTGCACCATATCCGGGTGCAGAATTGCGGCAGCCTGGTTGTCGCGCTCACCCGGTTCACGGGCATGTATTTTCTGCTCCAGCAGCCCGAGCGCCATGGCAAAACCGTACAGCGTGGCCGCAGGCGTTGGCGGACAACCGGGAATGTAGACATCCACCGGAACAATTTTATCGGTGCCGCCCCAGACGCAGTACAGGTCATGGAAGATGCCGCCACTGTTGCCGCAGGCACCGTAAGAGATACAAATTTTTGGATCCGGTGCGGACTGCCAGGCACGCAATGCTGGCGATCTCATGGCACGGGTAACGGCACCGGTAAACAGCAAAATGTCCGCATGACGCGGCGAAGGCACCACTTTAATACCGAAGCGTTCGGCGTCGAACAGGGGCGACAGCGTGGCAAAGATCTCAATCTCACAGCCGTTGCAGCCGCCGCAGTCCACGCGGTACACATAGGCCGAACGTTTAATGTTTTTCAGCAGCGAGGCCTTCATGCTGGCGATGGATTCCTCCACCGTCATCGGCACCGGAATGCCGTTAGCGTCGCGTGGGCCGATCAGGTTTTCCATCAGCTGGCCTCTCTCATATGACGGGTAATATCGATGCGGTCCGACGGCAGCAGGCATTTCTGCCGTTTGCAGTCCGGGCAGGTTTCAAAGCTTTCGCGATGATGCTCCGCGCGGGCATCACCGTTGTGCTGCAACAGCGCGATGGCGTAGTCGATCTCTTTTTGTACGGCAAACGGGCGTTTGCAGACACGGCAGTTGCAGAGCGCGAAACGCGACTGCTGCAAGAAATCCTCTTTCTTCCAGACCGCCAGCTCGTACTCCTGCGAAAGACGGATCGCCACCGTCGGGCAAACCTCCTCGCAGCGGCCGCAGAAAATGCAGCGCCCGAGGTTGAACTGCCAGGCCAGCTCGCCCGTTTTCAGATCGGTTTCCACCGTCAGGGCATTTGACGGGCACGCGTTAACGCAGGCAGCACAGCCGATGCACTGTTGCGGATTGTGCTCCGGCTTGCCGCGAAAGTTTTTATCGACCGGCATCGGCTCCAGCGGATAGCGACTGGTCACCGTCCCGGTTTTGATCACTTTTTTGATGAAGGTAAACATGTTGACTCCTGCTTATGTGCAGCCTGTGCTCCGCACCCCGGATCTCTCATCAAAAAGAGGGTCAGGGTGAGGGCATCAGCCTGCACAAAATCCCCTATTTCAGCGGTGAGTTCTTACGCTCGATGCTGTAGCGCTCCAGCTCTTTGTATGGCACCACCTGGCTTTTCTTCTTGCGCACATCCACCACCGTCATGCGGTCGGTGCAGGAATAGCACGGATCGAGGCTGCCAATGATCAGCGGCGCATCGGATACCGTATTGCCGCGCAGCATGTAGCGCAGGGTTGGCCAGTTGGCGTAGGTTGCCGCACGGCAGCGCCAGCGGTAGAGCTTCTGGTTGTCACCGGTCATGCTCCAGTGGATATCGTCTCCACGCGGGGCTTCGGCAAACCCCAGCGCAAAGCGGTTTGGAATGTAGGTGAAGCCCTCAACCATCAGCGGACCGCCCGGCAGATTATCCAGACCGAAGTCGATCATGTTCAGCGCGGTGAAGACCTCGTTGATACGCACCTTCAGACGCGAAATAACGTCGCAACCCTGCTCGCTGTGCACGGTCATAGGCAGCAGGCCGTAGCCGACGAACGGATGATCGGCGCGGGTATCGCGGGCGTGGCCGCTGGCGCGAACCATGGGGCCAACGTTACTGAAATCGCGGGCGATTTGCGGATCCAGCCGGCCAATACCGACGGTACGCTGCTCAATGTTCGGCGTGCTGAGCAGCATATCCACCAGCTCCTGAACGTCGCGACGCATCTGCTGCGCCAGCTGGCGGGTCTGGATCATGTCATCTTTCAGCAGATCGCGACGAATCCCGCCGATCAGGTTCAGACCGTATGTTTTACGCGCCCCGGTCAGGATCTCCGCCATCTTCATGGAGGCTTCACGTACGCGGAAAAACTGCATAAAGCCGGAGTCAAAACCGACAAAGTGACAGGCCAGACCGAGGTTCAGCAGGTGCGAGTGCAGACGCTCCACTTCCAGCAGGATGGCGCGGATCATCTGCGCGCGTTCCGGCACCACAATCCCCATGCCGTTCTCCACCGAGGTGGTGTAGGCGGTACTGTGGGCAAACCCGCAGATGCCGCACACGCGGTCAGAGAGGAACGTCACTTCGTTATATCCCATCCGGGTTTCCGCCAGTTTTTCCATCCCGCGATGGACGTAGAACAGGCGGTAGTCGGCATCAATAATATTCTCGCCGTCGACAAACAGGCGGAAGTGGCCCGGCTCGTCAGACGTGACGTGCAGCGGGCCTATCGGCACCACGTTGTTCTTTTTGCTGCCGAGCTCATTGATGAACGCGTAAGTCTCGCTGTCGGTGGTCGGAGCCGGACGCTGACGGTAATCCATGCTGTCTTTGCGCAGGGGATAGAGTTCGTCTGGCCAGTCGTCCGGCAGTACCAGACGGCGCTCATCCGGAAGCCCAACCGGGACCAGACCATACATATCGCGCACTTCACGCTCGCCCCAGACGGCGGCGGGCACGCGCGGGGTGACAGACGGGTATTCCGGTTTGTTGGGATCCACTTCGACACGCACGGTGAGCCAGCACTTCTCGCCCTGCTCCATCGACATCACGTAGTAAACCGCATAGTTTCCGCACAGCTGACGCTCGTCGTTGCCGAACAACACCGACAGCCAGCCACCCTGCTGGTAGTAGAGAAACTCCACCACTTCCGGCAGGTAGTTCACTTTCACGGTCACCGTTATCTGGTCTTTGGTTTGCCAGGACTCCTCCAGCACCACGCCCGGGAAGGCCTGGTGCAACGCGGCGAGATACTGCTGACCTTTCTTTTCTTCAGACATAAAAACTCTCTTTAATCACGCCACCAGCAAGGAGACGAACGCTAAAAATGCAAAACCAAAACCGGCCCAGGTGATGCGCGACGTCGCCACAAAACGCAGACGCGCCATGCTGTTCTCAAACAGGGCAATCACCAGCACGCCGACAAGTAGCTTGAGCGCGGCAACGACCACCGCCAACACCAGGCCGGCCGCGGAAAAGTGCGTCATCTGCCCCCACGGGAAGAAGACACCGACAAACATCTGCAGCACCACCAGCTGTTTGAGGCTGATGCCCCATTTCAGCACCGCAAAGCCGTAACCGCTGTACTCGGTCAACGGACCTTCCTGCAGCTCCTGCTCCGCTTCCGCGAGGTCGAACGGCAGTTTGCCCATCTCGATAAACGTCGCGAATGCGCAGGCGCAGAGCGCCAAAAGCAACGGAAGGGAACGGTCCACGGGCCAGTGATACACGGTATGAGTGATAAAGCTAATATGGGTTGACCCCGCGACCTGCGCAGCGACCCACAGGCCGAGCAGCAGGATCGGCTCAACCAGCACGCCGAGCATGGCCTCGCGGCTGGCACCAATCCCGGTAAACGGGCTGCCGGTATCGAGGCCGGCAATCGCGAAGAAGAAACGCGCGATGGCGAAGAGGTAGATAAGCGTAATGAGATCGCCCAGCACCGGCAGCGGTGACCCGACGGTGACGACCGGTAACGCCGTGGCGATGGTGAGCATGACGCCAGCCAGCACAAACGGTGTCAGGCGAAAGACCCATCCTGCCGCGTCCGGGGAAACGCTCTGACGTCCCATCAGCTTGAACAAATCACGGTACTCCTGGAGTACACCAGGCCCGCGACGGTTATGCATCCGGGCACGCGCCACGCGGCTCACCCCGGAGAGCAACGGCGCCATGGCAAATAGCACCAGCGCCTGAAGTATTGCCAGTAACAGACTCATGTCAGGCTCCTCGTGAAATCACAATCACAACCAGTACCGCCAGCTCGATCAACGCCAGTCGGCGGAACAGCACGGGCACGGCAGCGCTCTGCCAGCCCGGCACCCACCCCACCGGGTTAAGCCAGTCCCGCAGTTTCAGCACCGCGGCAAAGTTCTCTTTGACCGGCATGGCAAAGCCGTGCGCTGTGATCACCATGGATTGCTCGTGTGCGTAACCGCAAGCCCAGGCGGTACCGCGTGATCGAGAGGAGAGGCGGTCGCGTCTGAAGAACAGCATCAGCACGAACGGCAGCAGCGGCGCGGCAATCAGCAGCAGCGCAATCATCGGCTGGGACACCGTGGTATGCGCCGTGGTGAGCGGCAGAGGAATGGCGTTACCCAACAGCGGCAGAAGCCACGGGGCGGCTACCCCGCCCGCGATGCAGCACAGCGCCAGCGCGACAACGCTCGCCCCCATCAATGCCGGTGCACAGCAGGCGTTTTCGGCCTCACGCGTGCGCGGTGCACCCAGGAAGGTCACGCCGTAGACTTTAGCCATACACATCACCGCCAGCGCACCGGTTATCGCCAGCCCAACCGCCAGCAGCGGGCCGAGCATCCGGGCGATAAACACCTCGCTCTGACCGAGTGCGAAGAAGGACTGATAGATAACCCACTCGCCGGCAAAGCCGTTCAGCGGCGGCAGCGCAGCCATTGCCATCAGCCCCACCAGCATGCACAGAGAGATAACGGGCATTTTTTTGCCGATGCCGCCGAGTTTTTCGATATCGCGATGACCGGTGCGGAACCAGACGCTACCGGCCCCGAGGAACAGGGTGCTTTTAAACAGGCTGTGGTTGATCAGGTGATACAGGCCGCCGATAAAGCCGGCCGCAATCAGCGCCGGTTGATTGAGCGCCAGCCCGGTAACGCCTGCGCCAATACCCAGCAGGATAATGCCGATGTTCTCAAGGGTGTGGTACGCCAGCAGACGCTGGATATTGTGCTCCATCAGGGCGTACAGGCCGCCGATGAAGGCGGTGATCATCCCGGCGACCAGCAGCACAACGCCCCACCACAGCGGTGGCTGCCCACCGGTGAGCGTTATCGTCAGAATGCCGAACAGACCAACCTTCATGACAACCGTCGAGAAGAGCGCTGCGGCAGGCGCGGAGGCATGTGCATGTGCCTGTGGCACCCAGCCGTGCAGCGGGATAATCCCGGCCAGCAGGCCAAAGCCGATCACGCCAAGGAGCCAGACATCATTCCCCAGCGACTGACCGTTAAGGGCGGAGAAGTCCAGCGTGCCGAAGCGCTGCCACACCAGCCAGCAGGCCAGTGCCAGCAGCAACGTGCCAAGACGCCCCAGCGCAAACCACAGTTTGCCGGAGGTGCTACAGCCCGTAAGGAATACGCCGCACAGCGCCATGATCTCGGCCATCACCACCAGCGCGCCGAGGTTGCTGGCAGTCACGGTACAGACCGCCGCGGCCATCAGCAGATTGACCAGCAGACCGTTGGGCTGAGTGTGCTGATGGCGGTGCCAGTCAATATTAAACAGGCTGATAAACACGCCGCACAGACCAAAGGTCACCAGCCAGATGGCATTCAGCGGCGTAATTTCAACGGTGTGCCGTATCAGCGGCATCACCGCTTCGACAGATTGTCCGCCTGTTAACACGAGGCCACCGGCCACCAGCGTCATCACGCTGCCAACCGCCCCGCCGATACCGGCTATCCATCCGCTCAGGGTTTTATGGAAAGAGAAGATCAAGGCCAACACAGCAGCGGCGGCAAAATAGGCCACCGCGCTGGTAATCATCATCACCGCGTTCATTTCGCCCCCTCGTTCAGCGCCTGAAGCAGAGAAAGATCGCCGAAATCACTGTTAATGGTCAGCTCACGCTTACGTTTACTGGTGCGAACGATGTCGCGAATATTGACCAGAATCAGCGCCTTCGTCGGGCAGGTGCGCACACAGGCTGGCCCTTGTTCATCAAAGCTGCACAGGTCACATTTGACCGCAACGGCACGCACGCCGGGAACCCAGTCAAGCAGCGTGCTCACCTTCGCCGGCGCAGGTGGCGCTGGCGGCGCTTTCGGGGAGTTGGCATTCGCCGGGATATGCAGCGGACGGCTGCCGGAAAATTCAATCGCGCCGAACGGGCAGGCAATGCCGCACAGTTTGCAGCTCACGCACAGACTTTCATTCAGCTGCACCGCCCCCTCGACACGGGTGATGGCATTAACAGGACAGACTCCCGCGCAGGGGGCATCTTCACAGTGGTGGCAGAGCTGCGGCGCAGACTCTTTTTCATTACGCATGACGCGCAAGCGCGGCATGGACTGTAGCCCGTGCTGACGGTGCGTTTCCGAACAGGCCGCCTCACAGGTTCGACAGCCAATACAGACCGTCGAGTCAGCAATTACAAAACGGTTCACCGGGTCATCCTCTGGTGATAGTCATTTTTGACGAAAAACTGTCTTGTCGACACTTCTCGACACGCAATGGTCAGGCCACGTTCGCTGAGGTATTTCCATCCATCAGCTGTTTCAGGTTGACCGGGAGATCGTGTTCAACAGCGGCGTACAGGCCGTTATAAACCGGCGCGATTTTTTCCAGATAGTGCTCCAGCACCTGCTGGCGATCGCGGTTACTGACGTGACCATCGACCATCCCGTCGGCCATCAGCTGCGCCTTCGCAATACACTGTTTTTCACCTTCTTTTGTTTCGACGTAGTACTCGATGGTGTGGCTGTTGAAGGTGTCTGCCAGGGTGACGTTTATCGTGAAATGGCCGAAGAGCACAAAGCGCATATCCCCCTGCGCTGCACAGCTCATGGCGTGGTGAAGACGGGCTTTTGACAGGGTGATGCCCTGAACCAGAGAGTTGCAGTAAAGGTGCCACTGCTCCTGTAACTGCTGATGGCGCTGCGCAATGTAATCCGCTTTTTCGCTAATTTCCCAAATAGTCATAAAAGGTATCCGGTTAATGGAGATAGCGGCTGTTAAGCAGATTCCATGCCAGTTTTTAATGCATTGATTTTTAAGTATTTTAATCAAAAGAAGCGTGTCAACCGCGCCGTGTCGACGTGTCATTTCGACAGCATTGACATCGTCACGCCTTAACAAAAATCAAGCTGGCACCGTTATTGCATTATCGGGGCAATTCATTGAGGAGGCGTCATGCACGAAATCACCCTCTGCCAGCGGGCCGTCGAGTTAATTGAACAGCAGGCGCGGGCAAACAATGCAAAACGCGTCACCGGTGTCTGGCTACAGGTCGGGGCCTTTTCCTGCGTTGAAACCAGCGCCCTGACCTTCTGCTTTGAGCTGGTGTGCCGCGGCACGCTGGCGGAAGGCTGTGAACTGCATATTGAAGAACAGCAGGCGGAGTGCTGGTGCGCGCAGTGTCAGCAATACGTCACTCTGCTTTCATCGAAGGTTCAGCGCTGTCCGCAGTGCCAGAGCAGCGAGCTTCGCATCGTGGCGGATGACGGCATGCAGATCCAACGTCTCGAAATCGAGAAGGAGTAAAATATGTGTAGTACCTGCGGTTGCGCTGAAGGCAACCTGTATATAGAAGGGGATGAACACCGTCCTCACGCCGCGTTTCGCTCCGCACCCTTTTCACCTGCCCCTCGTCCTGCAGCGGCATTAACCGGTATCACCTTCGCCCCCCGACACTCCGCTGCGGGCGACCTGCATTACGGGCATGGCGTCGCCGGTACCCACGCGCCGGGGCTCAGCCAGCGTCAGATGCTGGAGGTGGAAATCAACGTTCTGGATAAAAACAACCAGATTGCAGCACGCAACCGCGCCCGCTTTGCCACGCGTAAACAGCTGGTCCTGAACCTGGTCTCCAGCCCCGGCTCCGGCAAAACCACGCTGCTGACACAAACGCTCCACCGCCTGAACGGGCGCATCTCCTGCGCGGTGATCGAAGGCGATCAGCAGACGGTGAACGACGCCGCGCGTATACGCGAAACCGGCACGCCCGCCATTCAGGTTAATACGGGTAAAGGCTGCCATCTGGATGCACAAATGATTGCCGACGCCACGCCGCGCTTGCCGCTGGCGGACAACGGCATCCTGTTTATTGAGAACGTGGGCAACCTGGTCTGTCCGGCCAGCTTCGATCTCGGTGAGCGACATAAGGTCGCGGTGCTCTCGGTGACCGAAGGTGAAGACAAGCCGCTTAAATATCCGCATATGTTTGCCGCCGCTTCGCTGATGTTGCTGAACAAAGTTGACCTGCTGCCATACCTGAATTTCGACGTGGATAAATGCATGGCCTATGCCCGTGAAGTGAACCCGGAGATTGACATCATGCTGGTGTCCGCCACCCGCGGCGACGGGATGGACGCCTGGCTGAACTGGCTGGAGAGCGAACGATGTGCATAGGCGTCCCCGGACAAATTCACGCCATTGACGGGAATCAGGCCCGCGTTGAGGTGTGTGGCATATTGCGCGACGTCGACCTGACGCTTGTCGGCAGCACCGACGAAACCGGCGCCTCACGCCTCGGTCAGTGGGTGCTGGTGCACGTGGGGTTTGCCATGAGCATCATCAACGAAGCGGAGGCCCGCGACACGCTTGCTGCCCTTCAGAATATGTTCGACGTGGAGCCGGACGTCGGGGCATTGCTGTACGGCGAGGAGCGGTAAACCATGCGCTACGTTGATGAATATCGCGCGCCTGAGCAGGTGATGCAGCTGATTGACCATCTGAAAACACGGGCGGCACGGCTGAGCTATACCGCCGAAAAGCCGCTGCGTATTATGGAAGTCTGCGGCGGGCACACACATGCCATCTTTAAATTTGGCCTCGACCAGCTTCTGCCGGAAAACATCGAGTTTATCCATGGCCCCGGCTGCCCGGTGTGCGTCCTGCCGATGGGACGCATCGACGCCTGCCTTGAGATAGCCCACCAGCCTGACGTGATTTTCTGTACCTTTGGCGATGCGATGCGCGTGCCGGGCAAAAACGGCTCGCTGCTGCAGGCAAAAGCCCAGGGCGCGGATATCAGGATCGTGTACTCGCCGATGGACGCCCTGACGCTGGCCACCCATAACCCCGGTCGCAAGGTCGTCTTTTTCGGGCTTGGTTTTGAAACCACCATGCCCGCCACGGCCATCACGCTGCAGCAGGCCAAAGCCCGCAACATTGATAACTTTTTCTTTTTTTGCCAGCACATTACGCTCATCCCGACGTTACGCAGCCTGCTTGAAGAGCCGGACAACGGAATTGACGCTTTTCTGGCGCCGGGCCATGTCAGCATGGTTATCGGGACGGCGGCCTACGGCTTTATCGCTGAACAGTTCGAACGGCCTTTAGTGGTGGCTGGTTTCGAACCTCTTGATCTACTGCAAGGCGTGACCATGCTGGTTGAGCAGAAAATAGCAGCCCAGAGTGCAGTAGAAAATCAGTACCGCCGTGTCGTCCCCGACAGTGGAAATGTGGTGGCCCAGCAGGCGATAGCCGAGGTATTTAGCGTCGAGGGCGACAGCGAATGGCGTGGTCTGGGGCTGATTGCAGAGTCCGGCGTGCGCCTGACGCCAGCCTACCGGTCGTTCGACGCCGAAGCCCACTTCCGCCCGCAGCCGCAACAGGTGTGTGACGATCCGCGGGCCCGCTGTGGCGAAGTGCTCACCGGTAAATGCAAACCCCATCACTGCCCGTTATTTGGCAACACCTGTAACCCGCAAACGGCTTTTGGCGCGCTGATGGTCTCTTCCGAAGGGGCGTGTGCCGCGTGGTATCAGTATCGCAATCAGGAGTCTGAAGCATGAATACGGTTGAAATGGCACACGGCAGCGGCGGCCTGGCGATGCAGCAGCTGATTAACCGTCTGTTTATGGACGCGTTTGATAACCCCTGGCTGGCGGAACAGGAGGATCAGGCCCGCATTGACCTCTCCACCCTGACCGCGCAGGGCGACAGGCTGGCCTTTTCCACCGACAGCTACGTGATTGACCCGCTGTTCTTCCCGGGCGGCGATATCGGCAAGCTCGCGGTCTGCGGCACGGCAAACGACGTGGCCGTCAGCGGCGCTGTTCCGCGCTTTCTCTCCTGCGGCTTTATCCTTGAAGAGGGGCTGCCGATGGAGACGCTCTCTGCGGTCGTCAGCAGCATGGCGCACACGGCACGCGAGGCGGGTATCGCCATCGTCACCGGCGACACCAAAGTGGTCCAGCGTGGCGCAGCCGACAAACTGTTCATCAATACCGCCGGCATGGGGGCGATCCCTGCCGACATTCACTGGGGCGCGCAGCAGCTTGCCGTCGGCGACGTGCTGATCGTCAGCGGATCGCTGGGCTGCCACGGGGCGACGATCCTGAACCTGCGTGAAGGCCTGGGGCTGGACGGAGAATTACGCAGTGATTGCGCGGTACTGACCCCGCTTATCCAGACCCTGCGTTCCCTTCCAGGCGTGAAAGCCCTGCGCGATGCGACCCGCGGCGGGGTTAACGCCGTGGTACATGAGTTCGCGGCACGCTGCGGTCTGGGTATTGAACTCACTGAACGCGCGCTGCCCGTTAAGCCTGCCGTTCGCGGCTTGTGCGAACTCCTCGGGCTCGACCCGCTAAACTTTGCAAATGAAGGCAAGCTGGTCATTGGCGTGGAGCGTGCGGCGGCCGAATCCGTACTTGAACAGCTGCGGGCACATCCTTTCGGGAAAGAGGCCGCGCTGATTGGTGAAGTGGTTGAGCGCAAAGGGGTGCGCCTGACCGGGCTGTATGGCGTCAAGCGTACGCTGGATCTGCCGCACGCGGAACCTTTACCCCGCATTTGCTAGAACCGCGCCAAAAGCGGTCAGCACTGACTTTCTCTTTTTTGCCAGTTTCTATTGGAAAGCAATATGCCGTATACACCGATGAGCGATCTTGGACAGCAGGGCCTGTTTGACATTACGCGCACACTTTTACAGCAGCCCGATCTTGGCGCGCTGAGCGATGCCCTGACGCGGCTGGTCAGGCAATCAGCGCTGGCAGACAGCGCCGCAATTGTGCTCTGGCATAGCGCAAGCCATCGCGCGAGCTACTATTCAACGCGCGACAATGGCAAAGCGTTTGAGTACGAGGATGAAACCTACCTCGCTCATGGTCCTGTCCGGCGTATTCTTTCCCGCCCGGAGGCGCTGCACTGCAATTTTGAGGAATTCCGCGAAGCGTGGCCGATGCTGGCGCAGAGTCAGTTATACCCGCCTTTCGGCCACTACAGCCTGCTGCCACTGGCGGTGGAAGGGCATATCTTCGGCGGCTGCGAGTTTATTCGTCACACCGACCAGCCGTGGAGCGAGGCGGAATACGAGCGTCTGCACACCTTCACCCAGATTGTGGCCGTGGTCGCAGAGCAAATTCAAAGCCGCGTCACCAATAATGTGGATTACGACCTGCTGAGCCGCGAACGTGACAATTTCCGGATCCTGGTGGCCATCACCAACGCGGTGCTTTCGCGCCTCGATATGGATGAGCTGGTCAGCGAAGTCTCAAAAGAGATCCACCACTATTTCAAAATCGACGCCATCAGTATTGCGCTCCGGGGGCACCGGAAAGGCAAGCTGAACATCTACTCCACCCACTATCTTGATGAGGCAAACCCCGCCCACGAACAGAGTGAAGTGGATGAGGCGGGCACGCTCTCTGAGCGGGTATTTAAAAGCAAAGAGATCCTGCTGCTCAATCTCAACGAGCAGGATGCGCTCGCGCCTTATGAGCGGATGCTGTTTAACACCTGGGGGAATAAAATCCAGACGCTGTGCCTGCTGCCGCTGATGTCCGGCAATACTATGCTTGGTGTCCTGAAGCTGGCGCAGTGTGAAGAGGGCGTCTTTACCACCGCCAACCTGAAACTGCTGCGCCAGATTGCCGAGCGTATCTCCATCGCACTGGATAACGCGCTGGCCTATCAGGAGATCCACCGTCTGAAAGAACGGCTGGTGGATGAAAACCTGGCGCTGACGGAACAGCTCAATAACGTGGACAGCGAGTTTGGCGAAATCATCGGCCGCAGCGATGCCATGTACAGCGTGCTGAAACAGGTGGAGATGGTGGCGCAAAGTGACAGTACGGTGCTGATCCTCGGTGAAACCGGCACCGGTAAAGAGCTGATTGCCCGTGCGATCCACAACCTCAGCAACCGTAACAGCCGCCGCATGGTGAAGATGAACTGCGCCGCTATGCCCGCAGGCCTGCTGGAAAGCGATCTCTTTGGCCACGAACGCGGCGCGTTTACCGGTGCCAGCAGCCAGCGCCTGGGCCGTTTCGAGCTGGCGGACAAAAGCTCGTTGTTCCTTGATGAAGTGGGTGACATGCCTCTGGAGTTGCAGCCCAAACTGCTGCGCGTCCTGCAGGAGCAGGAGTTTGAACGTCTTGGCAGTAACAAACTTATCCAGACTGACGTGCGGCTCATTGCCGCCACCAACCGCGATCTGAAAAAAATGGTCGCCGACCGCGAGTTTCGAAGCGACCTCTATTATCGCCTGAACGTCTTCCCAATCTGCCTGCCGCCCCTGCGTGAACGGCCGGAAGATATCCCTCTGCTGGTCAAAGCGTTTACCGCCAAAATAGCCCGCCGGATGGGCCGCAACATCGACAGTATCCCCGCCGAGACGCTACGTACCCTCTCCTCGATGGAGTGGCCGGGTAACGTCCGTGAACTGGAAAACGTCATTGAACGTGCGGTATTGCTGACGCGCGGTAACGTACTGCAACTCTCCCTGCCCGAAGTTTCCCTGCCCGAAACCCCGGTTACAGCCACCGACGTGGCGCAGGAAGGTGAAGACGAATATCAGCTGATCATGCGCGTGCTGAAAGAAACTAACGGTGTCGTGGCCGGACCGAAAGGTGCCGCCCAGCGACTGGGGCTAAAACGCACCACGCTGCTCTCGCGGATGAAACGTCTCGGGATTGATAAAGAGAGCCTGGTGTAGCGTCATTCTGGCTGAGATCCCGCATGCAGGCGTTGGGATACGGTTGTCAGCGAAGCGCCTGAACGGTTACTTTTTCGGGCGATACTTTTCCGGTAATTCCGGTACCGGGCGACGGTCATCCATCAGGTGGCGTACCGTCAGGATGGGATGACGCCATAACATACGTGGGCCAGCCCAGCGCATCACCTGCTTCATCTCTTCGCGCCTGGCAGGCTGATAGCAGTGAACGGGGCACTGTTTACAGGCGGGTTTTTCCTCACCAAAAACGCATTTATCCAGGCGCTTATTGGCATACGCTTTCAGCGCCTGATAATGCCCCTCTTCCTGCGAAGCCTGGGGACACTGTGTTTCATACAGCGCGATCATTTTCGCGATCGTCTCTTTCTCACGTGTAATGCGTTTTCCGGACATAACGGCTCACCAGATAATAAAGTGCATTTATAATACGCCTTTCAGATACTGATTTCAGGTGTTGCATTCTGTTTTCTGAAGGCTGATTCCAGTATTAAGCCCACGCCTGCAGTAAATCACTGGTATTTTATACAGCATCAGGAATGACCCTTGTCCACGTTGTCCGGAGGCCGTATGCACGAGATCGCTATCACCAAATCCTATCGTCATTTGAAAGTGGGGTATTTCAGAAAGCGTCATGAAGACCGTAACACCAAGATACCCAAACGCTACAGCGTGCATGCGGCGCTGAGCTTAAAGGGCGACTGGCTTGAAAAAGCGGGGTTTACCACCCATTCGCAGGTCAGAGTGGGTGTTGAGCATGGAAAAATTGTCATTGAGTTAGTGCAGGAAGGCACCTCGTAAAGCCGCGACATTTTTCTGCGCCGTACCTTTTTTTCATGCGACAATAGAAGGAACTAACGGCCACTGAGCCGCCCAAAGCGTATTATTTTCAAAGAAATGGACATCATAACTCCATGAGCACAATCGACAATTTCGACGCACATACGCCGATGATGCAGCAGTACCTGAAGCTGAAAGCACAGCATCCGGAAATCTTGCTGTTCTACCGTATGGGCGATTTTTACGAGCTATTTTATGACGATGCCAGACGTGCGTCGCAGCTGCTCGACATCTCGCTGACCCGGCGTGGCGCATCTGCAGGCGAGCCCATTCCCATGGCCGGTATTCCGCATCACGCGGTAGAAAACTACCTTGCGAAACTGGTGAATCAGGGTGAGTCAGTCGCCATCTGCGAACAGATCGGCGATCCGGCAACATCAAAAGGGCCGGTTGAGCGCAAAGTCGTGCGCATCGTCACGCCTGGTACGATCAGCGACGAAGCCCTGCTGCAGGAGCGCCAGGATAACCTGCTGGCGGCACTGTGGCAGGACGGCAAAGGTTTCGGTTATGCGACGCTGGATATCAGCTCCGGACGTTTTCGTCTGAGCGAACCGACAGATCGTGAAACGATGGCGGCTGAATTGCAGCGCACGAACCCGGCAGAACTGCTCTATGCCGAAGATTTTGCCGAGATGGCGCTGATTGAAGGCCGCCGTGGTCTGCGCCGTCGTCCGCTGTGGGAGTTCGAAATTGATACCGCGCGCCAGCAGTTGAATCTGCAGTTTGGCACCCGCGATCTGATTGGCTTTGGTGTGGAAAACGCCCCGCGCGGACTGTGTGCCGCGGGTTGCCTGCTGCAGTACGTCAAAGATACTCAGCGCACCACCCTGCCGCATATCCGCTCGATCACGATGGAG
This sequence comes from Enterobacter sp. PTB, assembly GCF_051130085.1. Lineage (NCBI taxonomy): Bacteria > Pseudomonadati > Pseudomonadota > Gammaproteobacteria > Enterobacterales > Enterobacteriaceae > Enterobacter > Enterobacter sp. PTB. Next base: position 80,038 of record NZ_JBDKEE010000014.1, on the reverse strand, counting down.
CGTCAGCAGGACAGCATCATTATGGATGCCGCGACGCGGCGAAATCTGGAGATCACCCAGAATCTGGCCGGAGGCGTGGAAAACACCCTCGCTTCCGTCCTCGACAGCACGGTGACGCCGATGGGCAGCCGTATGTTAAAACGCTGGCTGCATATGCCCATTCGCGATACCGACACGCTTACCTGTCGTCAGCAGACGATTGCCGCGTTGCAGGATCGCTACAGTGAACTGCAGCCCGTGCTGCGTCAGGTCGGCGATCTGGAACGTATTCTTGCGCGTCTGGCGCTGCGTACGGCACGTCCGCGCGACCTCGCCCGCATGCGTCATGCCTTCCAGCAGTTGCCGGAATTGCGCAGCCTGCTCGCCGAAGTGGATAGCGCGCCGGTGCAGAAACTGCGTGAAACCATGGGTGAATTTAGCGAGCTGCGCGAGCTGCTCGAACGCGCCATTATTGACGCACCTCCGGTTTTGGTGCGTGACGGCGGCGTAATTGCCCCGGGCTACAACGAAGAGCTGGATGAATGGCGTGCGCTGGCCGACGGTGCCACGGACTACCTGGATAAGCTGGAAATTCGCGAGCGCGAACGCCTTGGGCTCGATACCCTCAAAGTGGGCTATAACGCGGTTCACGGTTACTACATTCAGATCAGCCGTGGACAAAGCCATCTGGCCCCCATCCACTACGTGCGCCGCCAGACGCTGAAAAACGCTGAGCGTTACATTATCCCTGAACTGAAAGAGTATGAGGACAAAGTTCTCACCTCGAAAGGCAAGGCGCTGGCGCTGGAGAAACAGCTGTATGAAGAGCTGTTCGACATGCTGATGCCGCACCTTGCAGACCTGCAGTCAAGCGCCAGCGCACTGGCAGAGCTGGACGTGCTGGTCAACCTGGCAGAACGCGCTGAAACGCTGAACTACACCTGCCCGACCTTTACCGATAAACCCGGTATTCGCATCACCGAAGGCCGTCATCCGGTTGTGGAACGGGTGCTGAACGAGCCGTTCATCGCTAACCCGCTAAGCCTGTCGCCGCAGAGAAGAATGCTGATCATTACCGGTCCAAACATGGGCGGTAAAAGTACCTATATGCGCCAGACAGCGCTTATCGCTCTGCTCGCCTATATCGGCAGCTACGTTCCTGCGCAAAAAGTGGAGATTGGCCCTATCGACCGTATCTTTACCCGTGTCGGGGCAGCGGACGATCTGGCCAGCGGCCGCTCAACCTTTATGGTGGAGATGACCGAAACCGCCAATATTCTGCATAACGCGACCGAATACAGCCTGGTATTGATGGATGAAGTCGGGCGCGGAACATCAACCTATGATGGTCTGTCACTGGCATGGGCCTGCGCTGAAAACCTTGCCAATAAGATCAAGGCAATGACGCTGTTCGCAACCCACTATTTCGAGCTGACACAGTTGCCAGAAAAGATGGAAGGCGTGGCAAACGTCCACCTCGATGCGCTGGAACACGGCGATACCATCGCCTTTATGCACACCGTACAGGATGGTGCCGCGAGCAAGAGCTATGGCCTGGCCGTGGCCGCGCTGGCGGGGGTTCCAAAAGAGGTGATCAAACGTGCGCGCCAGAAATTGCGTGAGCTGGAGAGCCTGTCACCGAATGCCGCGGCCACGCAGATTGATGGCACGCAAATGTCATTGCTAGCCCCGGCAGAAGAGACGTCACCGGCCGTTGAGGCACTGGAAAATCTCGATCCGGACTCGCTCACGCCGCGTCAGGCGCTGGAGTGGATTTATCGCCTGAAAAGCCTGGTGTAGTCTGCACCCGGTGGCGCAATGCTTACCGGGCCTGCCGGGAAGTAGCGGTATCTGAAACAAACAGGCCGGGTAAGGCGAAACCGCCTCCCGGCTTTTTTTTAGCGCTTATCGTCGGCCAGTAACGGCGGGATCGTCGGCACCTGTGGTGCGTCATCGATATCCTTCTGCGTCATGCGAAACGCTTGCGGATAATGATCGCGGTGGGTCCGGCGTAGCGGCTCCGTGTCACGCCAGGTATACAGACAATGCTGGCACTGATAGACAGTCCAGACCCCTTTCACCGGTGATGTTGCCATCACCTCAATATGCTCATCAGCACAACGTGGACATATCATCTTTTCCTCCTTATTGGCGTGCAGCCAGCATCGCAGTCAGTTTTTCGGCCCAGGCCTTGGTTTCAGGTAAATCCTGTACCGGCTGGCTGAAGTGGCCCCGGTTGTCGGGTGCAACAGGCGTGGTGGCATCAATAATCAGTTTGTCGGTAATGCCTGCCGGGCTGGAGCCCGGGTCCAGTTCAAGCACCGACATATTCGACAACTGCACCAGATCGCCCGCCGGGTTCACCTTCGAGGACAGCGCCCACATCACCTGCGGCAGGTTGAACGGGTCAACGTCTTCATCCACCATAATCACCATCTTCACGTAGCCCAGGCCGTGCGGCGTGGTCATAGCACGTAAGCCGACTGCGCGGGCAAAGCCACCGTAGCGTTTTTTGGTGGAGATAATCGCCAGCAAACCGTGTGTATACATGGCATTGACCGCCTGCACTTCCGGAAATTCTGCTTTCAGCTGCTGGTAGAGCGGTACACAGGTAGCCGGGCCCATCAGGTAGTCAATTTCGGTCCACGGCATGCCGAGGTAGAGGGATTCAAAAATGGGTTTTGTGCGGTAAGACACTTTATCAATACGCACCACCGTCATGTTACGGCCACCAGAGTAGTGCCCGGTAAACTCACCAAAGGGTCCTTCGATTTCGCGCTTGCGGCCTTCAATCACCCCTTCCAGAATGACTTCAGATCCCCACGGTACATCAAAGCCGGTCAGCGGTGCCGTCGCAATGGGATAGGGGCTTTCGCGCAGCGCACCGGCCATCTCATACTCAGATTGATCGTATTTCAGCGGCGTCGCGCCCATAAGTGTAATAATCGGATCATTGCCAAGCGTAATCGCGACCGGCAGATCTTCACCGCGCTCTTCCGCTTTATGCAAATGCAGGGCGATATCGTGCATCGGAACCGGTTGCAGACCCAGCTTGCGTTTTCCCTTCACTTCCATGCGATAGATACCGACGTTCTGCTTGCCGAAGTTATCCGCATCAAGCGGATCGCGCGAAACGACGCACGCTTTGTCGAGGTAAAAACCGCCGTCACCGTCGTTCAGACGGAACAGCGGCAGGATGTCGAAAAGGTTAATGCCTTCACCCTCCACCGTATTTTGAGCCCAGGCGGGATCTGCACGGCGCTCTGGCGTGACGGGGAATTTATCCCAGCGGCGAATAAACTCATCAATCTGTTTTTTGACGGGGGTGTTCGCGGGCAGTCCCATAGAAATGGCGTGATTCTGCCATGAACCAATGGTGTTCATTACCACCCGGGCATCGGTAAACCCGCGAATATTATCGAACCACAGCGCCGGTGCGCCGTCACCAATACGGCCTGTGGCATTGGCTGCCGCGGCCAGGTCCGGTTCTGCATTCACCTCTTCTTCAATTTTTAGCAGTTGCCCTTGCTCATCGAGCGCCTGCAGGAAGCTTCTCAAATCATCAAATGCCATCTTTATTCTCCTGTGAAAAATGTTTTGCTTCCCGCAACCCGTTCCAGCGGCGCGCTTTTTTGTGCTCCAGACCAAACTGGTCGAGCACGCGGGTCACAATGTGATGGGTGATATCGTCGGCGGTCTGCGGGTGGTTGTAATACGCGGGCATCGGCGGCACCATTGCCACGCCCATACGGGACAGTGCGAGCATATTCTCGAGATGAATGGTGCTGAGCGGGGTTTCACGAGGAACCAGCACCAGTTTGCGCCCCTCTTTCAGCACCACATCTGCCGCACGGCCCACCAGTCCTTCGGCGTAGCCTGCGCGAATGCCTGCCAGGGTTTTCATACTGCAGGGAATGACGATCATGCCGTCGGTGCGAAACGAGCCGGATGAGATAGTGGCAGCCTGATCGGCCGGGCTGTGGACAACATCGGCCAGCGCAGCCACATCCTGTGCGGTGTAGGGTGTCTCCAGCTCAATGGTGGTTTTTGCCCATTTCGACATGACCAGATGGGTCTCCACCTCCGGCATGTCACGTAATGCCTGCAGCAACGCTACGCCCAGCGGCGCTCCCGTTGCGCCCGTCATTCCAACTATCAATCTCATTCAGCACCTCAATCAATTCGTTCGCATACGAACATATTAAATACGTTACTCCCGGATCCTGTTTCTGACAATATTGTTCGTACACGATCACATTAATTGCTAAAAATTGCCGCGTTAAAATCCTGGGCAAGAGCGGCTATCATAGGGAGAGAATTTTTCGTCGGAGTGTTCATGGAACTGAGACAAGAGGCGTTTCACCTGTTACGCCAGCTTTTTCAACAGCATACTGCCCGTTGGCAACATGCATTGCCGGAACTGACCAAACCGCAGTACGCGGTATTGCGATCCATTGCCGAAAACCCGGGGATTGAGCAAGTTGCTCTGACAGAAGTGGCGGTCAGCACAAAGGCGACGCTCGCGGAGATGCTGAGCCGCATGGAGGCGCGTGGACTGGTAAAACGCGAGCACGATCCGGCCGACAAGCGTCGTCGTTTCGTCTTCCTGACGCCGGAAGGTGAAGCGCTGCTTGCCAGCTGTAAACCGCTCGGCAATGACGTGGATGAGGCGTTTTTAGGGCGGCTGAGCAACGACGAGCGGGCGCAATTCTCCGCACTCGTCAAAAAAATGATGCGCGACTAGTTAACCCGGGTGCGCATAAAGTCGATAAAGGTGCGCACTTTCTGTAGCGCGGCGAAAAATTTCGCACTGTTTTGCAGTATATTCTGCACAACGGAAGGGCCTGAAAATTAGCCATTCTGCACTGTGCAGAATAAATCACAAATAAAGGTCATGTAAGAATATGAGGTTGAAGGCAATGGTTTACCGTTGACAGTATCGCCGCTAGTTGAATTCTACTGAGGTGATCTAATGAAAAAAATTCTAACCGCTGCCGTCCTCGTTAGCATGTCACACACCTGCTATTCAAGAGATGAGGCCATTTTAAACACATCAAAAGATGAAATTATGTGGAATACCGGCTATTACTACCATTTAGGAATAGCTGAATCATGTCTCGAACATTCCGCACTATCTGACGACGACATTAGCCAAAAAGAACAAGATAAAATACAACAGATCTCTCAGGAAATTATTGAGAAAGCAAGGGCGGTTGCTGATGACAAGAACCAAAACTACTTCATTGTTTGGTTGAAGCGCTATGTGAGGTATCAGCAGGGATATGACTTGGTATCCGGGTGGTTCTCTACTGACACCAATATGACATTAGACGGATGTAAGGACATTATTCCATACATCAAAAAAAACATAACTAAGCCAAACGGCGAGACTTATTAATTAATTCCTGAATTTTTCATTCCAACAGAAACATGCATTAGTGATGTACATCGCAATACAATGTTGCACTTGGACTGGATGGTGGCCGCAACCCGAGTTAGTGTCTGACCCAACAAAGACAACAACACAGGAAGCGCAAAATGACCATCCAGACCGCCAGAACACGCCCAATGACCGATACGGCCCGTTGCATCAGAGATTCGATGGTCAGGGCTGGCGTTCGCAGTACATGGCCACTTAGCGATCTGGCCGACTGCGCTGGCATCGAAGTGGGTAACGCAGAATTCATCGTTACCCAGATGGAGCTGGCCGGTTATCTGAAGAAAACACGCTGGGGCCACTATATGCTGACTCAGACCGGGGTTACGGCGCTGTAACCCCGGCGCTTATGGTCAGGCCGGGGTAAAGTTACAGATAAGCAGCTCTGCCGCCCTGTGGCCATTATTACCGCCGACAGAGTAAGTGGTACTGGTGCTGCGAATATCCAGCCCGTCAAACACCGCCCGCATGTCCGGGTGGTCATTCACTGAAATAATCGCCTTTCCCTTAATACCCCGCACCACTTCAGCCATGAACTGGTACTGCTCTATGCCGAACGGCACACCATAGCCCTGGGTTTTCCAGTATGGCGGATCAAGGTAAAAGAGCGTGCCGGGGCGGTCATAGCGCCGGATGCACTCCTGCCAGTCCAGATGCTCAATCGTCACCCGCTGCAGGCGCAGCCAGGCATCCGATATTGTCTCCTCCAGGCGTATCAGGTTGAAGCTGCCGGGGCTGGTAGCACTGGTGCCGAACGAACGACTGTCTGACCTTGCGCCAAAAGAGAGTTTCTGCAGGTAATAAAAGCGGGCAGCACGCTGAATATCAGTCAGCGTTTCCGGTGGCGTATCTTTTGCCCAGGTGAATATTTCACGGCTGGTTAACGCCCATTTAAACTGCTTTATAAACTCTTCCAGATGGTTATGCACGACGCGGTACAGGTTCACAATATCGCTGTTGATATCATTCAGCACCTCTACCTTCGATTGCTCTTTCATAAAGAACAACGCTGCGCCACCACAGAACGGCTCAACGTAGCATATATGTTCAGGGAATAACGGGAGGATCTGGCGAGCCAGCTTACGCTTGCCGCCAACCCATGGAAATAATATGCAAGACATAAAATCACCTCTGTTGACCTGAATTGTGGTAGCTAATAATGCTCACAGGGCAGAACGCCGTGTTATCTTTCATTTAGAGCAAGGAAACCGTCTATGAATCAAAGGCTCCTGTCAGAGGAATTACAGTTAAACCTCCTGTCGACTCTGGCCAGTATCTTCCCGTCAGCAATAAATAAAGCTGATTACGACGAGATGTTTGGCGGCATCAGCAATGAGGTGATGCTGCTGAATATTGCGAAACTGATTGATGATGGCCTTATTATCGAACAGGCCGTTATTCACCTGCTCAGAGGCCCAGAAATCAATCTGAGCCAACTGAAATTAACATTTGAGGGATACAAGGCTCTTTGCCCGGACAGTTAAACAGCCGCTAAAGAGATAGTGTCAGGTGACATCAATTCTGATGCTATCCCCCAGCTCATCCTGACCATTCAGCCCAAGGACAAACTCAACACTGAGTTTTGCTGGCTCTCCGGCTGTTGTCGATACTATTGCTGCAGTGTGGCCATCAATCAGTACGCCATCTACCGCCACACCAAGCCCAACGAAATAACCATTATCGTAGAGGCGAGCAATCTGAAGTTTTTTAACCTGCATAATTTATTCTCCGGGTGTTCAATACTTGGCATCACACCGTGAATGCGGTGCTCTTTATTCCGGCCTGTCTGGCCAGTCGATATCTGGTGCATCCTCCGGGCTAACCCTGCTCAACAGCACGCGATACGTTTTCCAGGCCGTAAGCGACTGGATATCGTCATCGGTAGCCATATCAAGATCGACTGCATCCTGCAGGAGCGCTATCGTGCTACTGGCCTCCTGCATCAGGCTGGATTTTGTATTCTGCGCGTCGGCAACGGTAGCAGCTCGCTCCGCTGCGTCGTCTTTCACCCACTTGCTGCCATCCCATTTCATGTACTGGCCATCAGGCGAAAGTGAGGTTGTATTTTCCGGCAGTGAGCCCAGCTCGCTGATAAATACAGCATTGCCAGTTTCAGTATCAAATACGGTTTTACCGCGATGGTCTTCAACCAGTGACCAGGTGGAATCCGCATCACTGAATACCGCAACACTGCCTGTCGGGGCTGATGGTGGCTCAATATCGGTGCTGTACGCGGGCAACCCGGTGTGGGCCGGAATATAAGCATCGCCAGCGCCGATAAATTCAAGCGTGTCAGCGCGCAGGTTAAAAATGGTGATGGTCTGGTCTTCTTCGCTCATTTTGAATGTCATTATGCAAGCCTCACGATGTAGTTAAGTGCGATGTTTTTAACGGTGTTTTCTGTATTACCGAATGCATCCACGGTGACGGTGTGACCGTGAGAACCCATTACGACGCTGTGGGTGTGCGAACCGATGTCTACGGTGTGGGCGTGAGAACCGATGGGGACGGTGTGGGCATGGTCCCCCGCGCTGCTGGTATTGGAAGTACCACTGTGATCTCCAGCGCCGTCCGGCCCTGCTGCGCCTGCTGTATAGACGTTTCGGTAGGTATGAACGTGAGCACCCGTGGTGTTAGTTGTCTTCGTACCATAATCAAACGAACTGGCGTTCTTTGTGCCGTGATCAAACGACCCCGTCGCTTTGGTTCCAAGGTCAGTGGCTGCCGCCGTTGCCGTGTGGCTGTGTGACCTGATGCCGTCCTGCTCCAGTGACAGAACGCTACGACCAGAGGCGGGTTTTCCCTTAATGGTCTGGCCGCGCATATCGGGGAAAACGCCAGATGGATAAACAGCCGCAAGTTTTGGATAGGTCGCTACGGTAAAGGTTTGCCCCTGCATTGCGACATATCCACCTGGTATCGCGTCCGAAGGCCATGGGATAGGTGCACCCACAGGATAAGCGGTATTGGCCGCCCCATTCGCTGCCGTCATAGCGGCTTTGACTGCTTTCGGCGTGGCAGCATGCGTTTCGTCGTCGCTGTCGGTCGCGCTGCTGAGCTGCACAATACCTTTTGCCGCAGTGGTGGCATCCGGCACGGAAGATAATTTGCCGTGGGCGAGATCGTAAGCGGCCTTAACCGCTTTCGGTGTGGCGGCGTGTGTTTCGTCGTCGCTGTCGGTCGCGCTGCTGAGCTGCACAATACCTTTTGCCGCAGTGGTGGCATCCGGCACGGAAGATAATTTGCCGTGGGCGAGATCGTAAGCGGCCTTAACCGCTTTCGGTGTGGCGGCGTGTGTTTCGTCGTCGCTGTCGGTCGCGCTACTGAGCTGGACGATACCTTTCTGCGCTGTAGTGGCATCTTTAACACCAGAGGTGATACCGTCAGAAACAATTTTCTGAATAGCCTGCAATAACTGATTTTGTTTTGCAGGGTCTGGTGTAAATCCGGCTTCAGCCAGGACATTTTTCATTTCCTGCTGAATATCCTGGGTGCAGCCCTGTTCGTCATTCAGCCAGTCAGCATAAACAATCGTACCCTGCGCACCGGTTGCCGGATTGCCGTCATGAAATAAACCGTCTTCGGTGCCAATGGAAGGCATAATATCTTTCATGCCTGGTTCTCCTGATAATTAAATACAACCTCGGTGTGCGCCGGTTTTAAATCACGGAAAATATCTTCAATTAAATTTTGTCCGTAAGACGTTAACGCTTCACCGGCAAGGGAATTCCCCGCCCGGAAGTGATAAACCGGCACCTGACCATCCTGAATATTCACAATCCAGACCCAGATGATTTCCGGTATCCAGATGCAGTCTCCCGCACGACCGACGCCCGCCCTGAAGGGTTCGGGCTCATCGATGGTGATGTCGTAACCCAGCGATTTCGCAAGATTGATGAAATAAGCCCGGCTGAGTCCGCCAGTGGCGTTGAGCCTGGCCAGAACCTGCTGACGCCGGGCCTGATAGGTCATATCGTCCGGCGATGACAGCGCCAGCACGCGCTCCCAGTCCGCCAGCAAAGCGGCGGCATAAAACGGCGTCACGCCGTTCAGCACGTCAATGGCGCGGTTATCAGCCCCGCTCAGCACGTCCGCCTCGGCGCTCAGCTCTGCCGTCAGGCGTTTTCCGCGCGGGTTGTAGCTTTTGGGTGGCAGCAGAATGCCGAGCAAATCCTGATACTGAGCGCGGTTCATGGCATCAGTCCGATGTTCACCGTGCCCGGACGACACCACTGCACGGTGTTCTGATCCACTACCGGCGTCACGTTAGCGGTCGGGGTTTTCATGTCGTAATCAATAACGCCCACCACATCCGTAATGAGTCCGCCCAGCTGGTTACGCACAGCGACTTCGCCGGGTGCCAGACGGTTAAAGTAGTCGTTGATGGCGCTGGTTATCTGCGCCCGCGCGTCGTCGATGGACAAGTCGCTGAGGCTCACATCGACATTCACATCCACCTGAATCTCCGTCGGAGCCAGCACCAGACAGTCTTTTGCCGTGACTGGTCGCTGGTCGTCGATATAGGTCTGTACAGCCTCAATCGTCTGCGCAGACGGCAGGTCGTTATTGGCCGTTATCACCACATCAACCGTGCCGTAACCTCGGCGTAAGGGGTAGACGTAAGCCTGAGTCACGCCGCTGACGGACATCGCCCACATGTGGTAATCGTATTTATTGCCCCCGGCTGGCGGACGGCGAATGACTTCCAGCAGACGGGAAAGCAGCGAGGCATCCGTCTCATCATCCGTACCGCCGCTCATCGTCTCGATGATCACAGTGCCATCAAGCCCGGCAGGCGTGCTCATGAGCGTGGCGCGGGTATTGCCTGCCAGATTACCAGCGCACAGATGATGCAGGTGCTGCCTGGCACAGAATAATAATGCTCAGCGGCAATCAGGCTTTCGGCGAACGCCAGTTTTTGCGCATAAGTGTCGGTCTTTTGCATCGTTTTAATCTCCGTTTAAACAGGGGTTAAGCTGGTCTTAACATCAGCCAGCAATCTGGTTTCTGATGCGCTCAGCAGTTTGCCACGGCGTTTCGCCATACTGGCGGGCCACCGTCACGGTGTCGCCGTCGCGCAACTTCACATACACATTGCCGCTGTTGGTGGTCCAGACGCGGGTTATCTCGTCCGCGCAGACGGACAGCTCGTTACTCAGTGAAATCATTTTGTTAGCCATACGCTTTCTCCAGTACCCTGCCGAAGGCTTCGAGTACTTCAGCAAATGCCGCCCGGTGTTTCGGGTAGCTCTCATTGATAAACGCCAGCAACAGCTCCACGGTTTTCATGGCGGTAGCCAGTTCGCTGGTCTCCGGCAGCACCTTCTTGCTGGCGGCGATACACTTGCTGAAGGAGTCTCCCAGCTTCGCCAGCATCTCCACGCGCTCAGCGGGGGAGATATCCGGGTTTTCTCGTATCAGCTCCATCGTGACCTGATACTCGGTAAGCGTTCCGAGCAGGATCATTCTGGTGATATCTTCAACACCGCCGCCTGCGATCAGTACGGCTGCACGCTGCTTATCCCAGTTATCCCCCTTATCTGCCGCGTCACGCTTCCAGCGGGTGACGGTGGAAACCGGAATACCGGCCTGTGCCGCTGCCAGCTCCAGCGATAATCCGTTGTAGATATAGGCATTGCGCACCCTGTCCTTGATTTCACGCGAATGGGCCATATCAGAGACCGTGCTTCATCTTCAGAAACAGCACGGACAGGGACACGACAGCGGCCACCAGACCGCCAGATGCCGCACCGGCAATCGCGCCTTGCTTAACAGACAGGTCACCCACGGTATCGATGCGATCTTCCATACGCGCCAGCGTGGCGTTCATGTCCTGCAGCAGACGGATTTCAGTCAGGTTGTTACCGCGACGGCGGTGCTTTGGCTTGCGTTGTTTTTTCATAAAAATCCTTGTTTATCCGCCTTGCGGTCCAGTTTTTCGTCTATGCGATTGAGACGATCACGCATCTCGATCACCAAATCTTTCAGATGGTCCATACGGTCACAGGCATCGTCGCGGCGCATGTACTCACGCTGCATCACTTCCAGCATGGAGCGCAGCTTGTGCAGCTCATACTTCTGCTGGGCAACAATGAAACTGCCGAACGCCGCAATCAGCCACAGCGCCACATGCAGGACCATTTCAGTGCTCATGGTGCAAAGCCTCCGTAAACTGCAGCCAGCCGTTGACGGTATCCGCATGGCGGGCCAGCGTCAGCAGACGCACAAAGTCCGGGTCGGTTGCCAGACGAACGGTGGTACGCAGCGGATGCGCGGGCAGCGCCGCACACCCGACCACAACCAGCGCCAGCAACAGCGCAGGAAAGAAACTACGCATCGCTTCCAGCCTTACCCTGCGTCAGGGAAATCAGCCGCGTGGCGTGACAGTGCAGCGCCCATACCGCGAGATAACCGACGAACAGATAGTCAGTCATGGTGTGAGCGAAGGCTGCTTCCAGCACGATGACGCTGCTCACCAGAAACGCGCCAACGGTCATGACCACCGATACCGACAGCGCCCCGGTGTCCGGGTCGGTCAGCATGTCGCGAACGGCACGGAGCAGGCTCATACGCTCTCCGGGTAAAGATGCCCGAACAGCGGTACACAACCACCGGACACCCACGCAGCCACATCAAAGCCGGGGCACTCTTTGTTGGCATACTCACGATGGCCATGCAGGGTGGCGTTGCGGTAGTTGTCCTGCAGACGGGCAACAAGGTCATGCAGCGCCAGCCACTGCGCCGTCGTGAAGCTGCGTGTGCCGACCATACAGATACCGAGTGAATTCGCGTTGTGCCCCTCAATGTGAGCGCCGATTTCTTCTTCACCGCGCCCGGAAAGCACCGTGCCGTCACAGTCGATGACGTAGTGATAGCCGATGGCGGTCAGCTCAGGATTAATGGAAGGATGCGCACGGTGAAAACCGCGCTCAGCGTGCCAGCGGTCAATAACCTGCGCCGCGGTCTCATGGGCATTGCCCAGAGAGTGGCCATCAGGCCAGGCGGCACAGTGAATAACAATCATGTCGATAAAGCGGGACATAAAAAAACCCTCGTATGTTGACGAGGGTTATTGTGTCGGATGCGCCGGGGCGCTAATCAGCTGCGGGGGCGTAGTGGGTAACTCAGAAGAGGTCCGGCTGCTGGCTGTCCTGCCGGTGATGACGCTCGCGCAGCAGCTCCCATGCACGGGTCGAAGCGATACCATATTTTGGGCAGGTCAGCGTGAGTGCCATTGTTAACGATTCCCCCTGTTCCTGCAACTGGTCAATTTCTGACAGGAAGCAGCGGTTACGCCACTCACGCCAGGCTGCATCACAGCGGGGAATATACAGCATGTCGCCGCTGAAATTCTGCATCAGGCTCTCCAGTTGTTCCGGGGTGAGAATTTGCTGCAGCATGGCGATACGACGCTGACCAGCAGAGCGCAAACCTTTACCCACAGGGAACATGACGCCGCCAAGCTTCTGGACAAGCAGCTCCGTCGCCGGAAAGCCAATCAGTGACGCGATTTGCTGCACCGACTCCGGCAGGAGCGACTGAACCTGCTCGTAATCCGGTCTGATCGCATTCATTTGAGCCTCCCGTGACGTTTCGCCTCGACAATCAGCATCTGCATGACTTTACGCACCTGATCGTCATTCAGCCACTCCAGAGGTTTTTTCTCCCCCAGCATGCGCTCGGTGACACCGTCCAGATACGCCCACGGGCGACCGGCTTCAGCCAGCAGCGCTTCAATCTTGCCAAGCATCGCCTTACGCCCAACAGCCACACCCGGCCTGCGCCCGACCTTTGCTGCAGGCGCAAAACCCTGACCACGCATATAGAGCACAACGCTCTCCAGCTCCGATACTGAACAGTCACGCGCACTGCGCTTACCGGTCACCCGCGCCAGAACGGCGCGGTAGGTCTCATCATCCCAGCCCAGCGATTTTTTGCCGGTGTGGATCACTTTTATGAGATTCGCCATTACCATTCACCATCCTCTGACTTAACTGCACGAACATAGCCAGGCAGCATCATGACGCCCACAGGCCAAAGCAGCATTGTGACCAGAAAACCAACGTAGCGCGGTGAACTCTTCACAAAACCCAACTCCCGCATGGCGCTGGCATGGCAATACCCCAGCCAGAAGTAAGTTGCTACGTAATACAGAGTCCAGAAATAAGTCATCGCAGCACCCTCCACAGCAGATAAGGCAACAGCCCCGCAATCGACACCAGCATCAACCACAAACCAAAGGGATAACCGCCGTTGACGCATTTCACCATCCAGAACCAAACGTTGCCGCTAATCCAGAAAGCCCAGAACAGTTTCATGGCTTCACCTCTTTCGGGGGAGTTGGCATTGGCAGCCAGTGAGTTTCGCCAAATTTATTCCTCAACCACACGTCATGCGCGATGTGTTTCTTCGCGTGCTCTATTAACTGCTCTTTGGTGAATTGCATTTAGACCTCCCACGTTTTTCCGCAATGCAGACAAACAGCCTTGCCGTCGTCGCAATCAAGATTGATATGTCCACATTTCGCAGCGTCGAGCGATGCCTGCGCTATGATCGCCAGCTCACGCACAACTTCGGGCGGTGCGTAGTGATCGTTCAGGTCATCGTACAACTGAACCATTTTGGTGCTGTTATCCCGGTGAACGTCTTCGTTAGTTCCAGCCAGGGCGGTAATAACAGCATCAGCGGCATCAATGATTTGCTGGGCTTGTTGTCTGGTAATAGTGCTCATGGGTTCGTTCTCTTCCATTTTCTCTCGCATTCATGTTGCCAATGATCCAGGTTGACTATGGCCACTTCTGTCATCTCGCCGCCGAACTGATAATGCCTGCGCATTGATTTGCACTTCATCCAGACAGGAATGGCGACAAGCCAGAAAATTAACGGCCAGACAAAGACACCACAGAGAGCAGCTATCACGGCAACTAAAGCAATCGGCAAATCACGAACGGATGTGTCGAGAAAGTCCGAGCCAGCATCGCGGAGAGTCGAAAACATCAGCCCGTAAAAATCTGCTGTATATGCCATGCAGTCCAGATAGTTGAACTCATAACCGGCTGCAGCTGCCCAGGTAGGGCGGTCAATGAAATGGCGGAGCGTGAGCATGTTGTTGGTAATTGTGCTCATGGGCTAGTCCTCTCCGTGAATACGGATGCCAGCATCGGATAAAGCAGCATTAACCTCTGCCTCTGGATATGCATAGATAGAACGGTGTGCATCTGCGAAATCCCTACGATGCAGAACACTAATGGGCTTAGGCAGTTTCACTTCCCGCACCTGCAGCTCAGCAATCCGCTTCTCTGCGGCTTCCAGCTCACCCAGCAGCGCCAGTGCTAACTTTCGCAGGTGGGCATTACTTCCTATTGCCGGGTTCGATAACTCTTCACGCAGCGCCTGTTTGTCGATGTTGCTCATTGGGCGACCTCCTGTCTCAAATCAATATCCCCAAACTCAGCCATTAATTTCCCGCTTACCAGCTCTACGATTTCATCGTAATTGGTGACGTTTGTGGCTTTCTCCGCAAGACCTTCCGATAGCATAAGCTCAAGACAACGTTCAAAAGCAGGTCGGTTCAGACTGTCAGTAAGCCTGAAATAAAACGCGCCTCCCGTCATCTGCTCGCGTTCAAGGCGACCATCCTCAACAAGGCGCTTAATACGGTTCATAGACTGGCTATCGCTGAGCGGAAGGCGCAATGAGTGCTTGCGGCCAGTGGTGCAAATGTGGGTACTCATACGCATCCAGAAATGTTCATTTCGGCAAAGACCAACTACTTTTCCATCGCCGAAGTAATTCATGGTGACACGGGAAGGGAGTTGTTTGAGAACTGCATGCCATATTGCCCGGAGGATAAATCCATTAGATAGCCTGCTCATGACTGCACTCCTTTGCGAAGCTCCTTCGCCAGCCACTCCAGAGCCATTACGGGAACGCCAATGCGCCCTGTGCCTTCGAATTTGTTAATCAGGTGCTCGATAGCTACATCCACACCCTGCGCCCGCACTTCAGCCAGGTAGGCGTCGGTGGCCGGGGTTTCGACATTAGGAAGCAGCGCATAATCGCAAATAGTATTGATTGCATGGTCGCAGCGGTCATCTTCGTTGCGTGGGCGTTCGCCAACCTTAGTGGACGATTGCATGATGATGCCCCAGCACACGCTATCAACCTCTTCGCTCCATCCATCGCAAGCATCACCGCGATAGTCGTCTATTGCAGCCTCAGCCGCCTCTACAGCTTCCTCTGCAGTTTTGTGCCATTCGAAATTATGCTCTGACCCATATGAGAAATATGAAGCTCCAGCCTTCAGCCCCGCATTCTCCGCCGCTTTACGCAGCGCCTGTTTGTCGATGGTCATTTGGCACCCTCACTCATCTGAGCCAGCAGGCCAGCCAGATTTAACTGCCTGGCTGCAATAGCAAAATCAAGGCAGCTGTTAAGCGTCCGCAGCGTATCAGCCATCCGCTTCAACTCAGCCACTTCTACGTTTTCCAGGTCAATACCGGCGCTATTACTGATAATCCCCATCACAGCGCCAGCCATTAGCAGACCTGATTGCTGGCTGGCGACCAGATGCTGGTAATTTTCGGTGGTGCGTTGAATATCTTTATCCATTTGCGCATCAGAACGAATATTCATAAATAACCTCTTGGTTGATTTCGGCGTAAGCAGTCCCCTGACGGTTTACGCCATAATTAAACGATGATTAATTACTGTTTAAATCAGATTTAAAACCTATCTACCGGAAATAACTCCCTCGCATTAACAAAATAAGGCTGTTTGTTTATTTCCACCATGACCTTACCGTTTACCATGATGGCGTTATCCGTGGTCTTCACCAGATTCACACCCTTACGCAGAGAACAAACAGGGCAGTGCTGATACCAGAACATATCCCCCGGACGGAACGCCTGATTAAACTCTTTAGCATTCACGACCTGCCACTCCTCTTGATGTGCTTCATCAGACGGCGACGAGCCAGAAAGTCGAACTCATACCAGCGGCGCTTCAAACCATAAATCACCATCCAGTTTGTCAGCACATCGCCGGACGCATAGCCTTGAGGTATCCTGACCATTCACACCGCCGCAATATCAAGAGGAATATTGACCATTTTTCCGCTGCAGTCCTGCTCTTTAAAGTTGATGTAGGTTGAGGTAACAGACACTACCAGAGCCTTATTCAGCGCATCCATAGCCTGCTGCCAGAGTGCATCATCAATATTAAGCTGACGCAGGGAAATAATACGGCCCGTATTTAGCTTGCCTTCTTTGTCCACATCGAAGGCATCGGTAATGAGCGTCAGCAGCTTCTCATCTGCGCCCTTAGACCAGGTCTTCAGGCACTCATCAATCATGTCTTTAGCCACCTGCAGTTCAGGGCCAAATGTCAGACGGTCCTGCACGGCAATCTTGATTTGCTGGCTACCGTCAAAGGTGGAGAAGGTCACATTACCCTTTACGCCACCTGGCTTACGACCGAACTTCTCGGCAACCAGCTCAAGCCAGGCGTAACAGTCACCAAATGACTGGCGTTTAAAGTCGGCAATACGCTGGCTCTCCAGCTTAGCCCCTGCCACTCGTGAACGCACAAACTCATCCATTTCACGGTCATAATCGGACACCTGCGCCACTGGCACCAGGCGACCTTTGCGGTCTTTCATATAGCCTTCAGGTACTGATGTATCTTGATTGTTAACAGACATGATTTTGATTTCCTTATTAATTCCAGATTACCTGGCATTCATTGATACGTGACGTACACACCACACGCTGTACGCCTTTCTCTTTTACTACCACTTCAACAACAGGCCACGGAATATGACCGGTCATACATTCCGCCGTAATCACAGGACGCTGTGGCTTACGAACACAACTGCGGACAACACACCCCTGAGCCTCAAGGGCATTACGCGCCTCTGATAACGCAATAAACTGATTAACCATGATATTTACCTCAGTAAAGTCGCCATTTACGCGGCAACTGCACACACAACCGCGCCAGACGGTACGCCTTACGAAAACCCGCACGGGTTTGAACAAAAGGGATAACGAGTTGCCTGGCTTCGCTGGCACCGATATCCCAGTCCCTGCCATCATTACCGACACCAGCGACCTCGCGCTCCCAGGAATACACATCGACACACAACCGCCCCGGCACAAAACAATCAATAAACTGCGCACATTTAGAGCTACTGGTGGTCGGGAAATAAAAAATACTGTTGTAACCCATATTCCGAAGCGCCTTAACTTCCTGTTTAATCAGTGCATTCATGGCATTCCCTCAGTGAATCAGCATTTCTGCGAATCGCTTGACTGCCGCGACGCTGACTGGCGTGTTATTGATTTCGCAGGTGCGGTTCACCCCGCGTAGTAGCTTACCGAGGCGACGCGCATTACCCCGCGCGGACGTAAACAACGCATCACTGATTTTCGCGTCAGCAGCCTCAGGCATCATGCTGACCGCGATCAGATTAAAATCATCGCGAGACAGCGCATCACCCAGCGGAAGTGACAGACCGGCGCGGCTGTACAACTGCTCAAACTCACCGCGCTTACCGCGCAAGTTGACCAGCAGACGCGGCATGCCCGCCAGAACGATGCCGATACCGGCCTTGTCATGCAGACGGCGCAGCACTTCCAGCGCCCGGTAAGGCAATAATTCAGCCTCGTCAATCAGCAACAGACGACCGGAATCGCGCAGCGCCTGCACGCAATTCTCAATCAGGTCGTGAATATTGCCGCGCTTGCTGACACCCAGGCGGCTGCATATCTCTTCCAGCAGAACACGGGCGGTATAGCCAGGGTCAGCCTCAAGCAGAATGGCGTCGCGGTGTTTGTTTGCATACTCGCGCATAATCATTGTCTTACCCATCCCAGCCGCCCCCGTCAGCACGCCGATTTCGCACTCCAGATGGGCGTAAGTAATCAGCTCCATGCCGTAACGCGCCAACACCGTGGGAACAAAACCAAAATTAATCTTCCGTGCCTGCGCTTTTTCATGCTCGCGCTGAATAAAACCGGCAACTAATTCATTGACGGATCCCACATCGCCGGTATATTTACCCTGAAGATACTGATTAATGACCGCCGTGCTTTTACCAATTGCCCGCGCCACGTGCACCTGAGAAAGGCTCTGGCGGCTCATTAATTCCTGCAGTTGTTCACGTAATTCCATATTCAAACTCCTCATGCCCGGCCTGAGCCGGTTTTCTTCATATATTCATCGCGGTCAGTCTGGAAAAGAAACAGGTGTTCTTCGTCCTCTGACGGTGTGGCGTCGATAGTGATCCCCATATTGAAGTTGCTGTTGTGCTCCAGCACCTGACGGCCTTCCGCCAGTATTTCTTCTCTTTTATTTTCCACGCGCTTAAGACGACGTCCGGTACGCTCTTTCTGCGCTTTTTCCATCTCGCTGACAGGGACGGCAGCTACTTTGTTACCGTTCCAGACTGCCCTGCAGAGATAAGAACCATCCATCCGGCGCACGATAACCTCGTGGGCATCATGCATATCAAAGGCTGCGCGAACCTTCTCGCCGTCCACGTTGATAAGCTCTTCCGCGAAATATTCATTTTTATTGACGGTGATCCACCCGCGACTGGCGGTTGGTTTACGCTCCAGCATGAACACCTCACGCAGTTCCAGCTCGGTCAGGTATTCGATCTCGTCACCTTCAGCTTCCAGTACGGCCTTACGGTACTGCGCCGGGGTCAGATAACGACCGTTATATTTCGGTAACTGACTGTGTTCGTGCGAATGGTTGTAGGCATCAACCTCAAGTGCGATGGCGTCAAGCAACTGCTGCCAGGAAGGCAGTCTGGCGATCGCTTTTTTCTGTATCGTGTTGAGCGCCTTACCGTTTTTTAGTGCATTCATGGCGGAATCAATACCGCGCTGCGTAATGCGGACATGTTCTGCATCCGCGCCGGTGCCGTTGAAGGTGGCAAACTTCTGCGCGATGGCCAGCGGGATAACGCCGTTAAGGCGCTCAATAATGCCGCGTGCCTGCGGATTACCCGGAATACCGGTCATATGACGGATACCCATACGCGGGAAAATACCGGAGATTTCATCATCAAATGACAGGTTGGTCTGACCACTACCGTTATCTGAATACACAAACAGCGGCTTTCCGTGGTGCTTCATGGCGTAACGGTAGGCATCAGACACCGCCAGCATGCTTTCAGCGAGCGACAGGCTCCAGCCGACGACATAGCGTGTCCGGCCATCAATAATCAGCGTCAGCTCAGGGGTAAACGGCTGACCGTGCGCCGGGTGTGCGACCTTCATGTTCAGTGACTTACCATCACTTATCCAGCAGCCGTTAACCGGCATCTGTGACCAGTCACGCTTCTGATACGTCTCCAGTGTGCGCGCAGCAGAACCTGACACACGTCCACGGGCAAGCTCACGGCGGGGGAATTTTTTCATTGCGCGATTGACTGCATGATAGGACGGTATCGCCGCCAGCATAGCGGGCTGGTCGGCATAGCGTTCATTCCACTCGTCCCTGAAAAGACGATAAGCTGCCAGCAGGCTGTGACCATTCGGATTACGCCAGTGGGGGAGAAAATCGACCAGCCAGCCAATCTGTTCCGGCACCTTCGCTTTCAGGTGACCGGGAGCCAGTAACGCCAGACGTTCGCCACCGTTATCAGTGGCGCGACACGCAGTAACCCATTCCTGCAGACAGCGCACGCTGATACCGGTGCGGGTCTTGCCCTTGCGGGCATTGGCAACTTCAGCCGCCCGCAGAACGCGCTCAGGTAAAGAACCATTACGGGAACCGTCAGCAATTAACTGAACCGCACGAGACCTGGGCATTTTGGCATCAATCAGCTTTTCGACTTCCTGTGCCAGCATGGCGCGGGCATCGGCGATCTGCTTTTGCTTGTCGGTCAGCGTGCCGACCTTGCGATCAAGCAGGGCCGGACACTGGCGAATCAGCTCAAGCTCCTGTGATGGCTTCACGGCAGCTTTCTTAGCCGCCACCGGCGCATCGACAACAGCAACCTCAGTGGACTGCTCAAGCACCGACTGAAAATGACGCTGCCTGAAGAACTCCCGCTGCTCTGAGGTCAGGCAATCAACATGAAACTCGAATGCTTTTGTCCCAGCTCTGCGGCGTTTGAGTTCGGATGCACCGCCAGATGCCTTTTCCAGCCTCGCACGAATATTCTGCTCTCTGCCAGGCATGCCTGGTAAACCGAGGCATTCTTTAACCGTTACCCAAATATCCATAGTCGCCTCTTATCCCCGAATAATTCTGGATTTATTCAGCCAACGATTTGGCCAGATATCTTCAGGTGCAAGGCCCAGAGCGGTAGCAATAATGCCTTCCTGCTTTGGCGCACGGCGGTAGAGTGCATTGCGAAGCGTATCAACCGATACACCATGGCTTTCAGCTAGTTTGGTGTAATTCGTACCAGCCAGTTCAATACATGTGCGAATTAACGGGCCAGGCGCATCCTGATTGCCGGATGCGCTCACATAAAAACGAATCAGGGACGCGGGCAATTCTTGATTAGCCGTATGCATTGTGTGATCCTCAAGAGTTAGTGCAAAACGTTTAACGCTATTGTTAAACGTTAGCGTGTAACGATGCGCACAAATATACGATCACAATAATCCAAAATCAACACAATCGTGCGGATTTTCCAGATATTTCGTGCGAGATAATTTTGAGGTTACATACACAAATGAATTCAATTAGTTATCAAGAAAAGAACGATATGGGTGACAAAATCCATGAGCAGATTTTTGCTGCTACTGGAATAAACCGTTTTTCACAGCGATTGAAGGAGGCGATGGAGATAGCCGGAATAACAAGCAATACCCAACTTGCGAAGCGTGCAGATATGTCAGAGGCCGTGATAAGAAAATACCTCAAGGGGGAAAGCTATCCTACCCTCGATCGCTTGGCTATTATTGCTGATGCATGCCACTGTTCTGTTAGTTGGCTAGCCACAGGCGATGGCCCAAATTCGCACGAAAATGACACGCGTGAAAACTATCATGCGCGTACAACCGATTTGGGTATTGCTGAGTTTGTCGCGGTACTTTCACGACTAAGCGGAGGAGAGAGGGAGCTATTACTGAGGATTATCTATAAAAATGGAGTTACAGCATTACTCAACTTAGACAACGATGAGAACCTGAGGTTACTTCAACTCCCTGAAGCTGTTAAGGCTGGGGTTTTACGTCTAGCTAACAGGCCAGATACAGCCATCAGAGAGATTTTATCGAAGGTGGAACGAGATGATCCCCCTGAAAGCGTAGCAGATAAAAAAGCCGTTTGATTTTAAATTCCAATAATATTAGTTAGTTAACAAAAAATCATCAAACGGCAGCCGATTTCTCATTAATACCGTTCAATTTTGTGCAGAATTAATCATAAAAAATGATATTTTCGCTCATTTCTAAAACTGCAGTGCAGAACCTCTAAAACTCCCTACACCCCGCGTAATTCAAGACATCACGCTTTCATCAAAGCGTCTCCGTGCAGTGCAGAAATGATTGCTACCCCACATTTCGCAGGCACATGCGGGGCATCGGGATAAACCGCATAGATGCCCTGCCGCGCAAAGGTATATTCCGGTAAAACCGACACCAGCTTGCCGTCATCAAGCGCATGGCGCACCAGCCACTCCGGCAACAGCGCCACGCCACATCCCGCGACCGCAAAGGCCATCAGCGCCTGAGCACTGTCCGCAAACAAACGCGGTGCTTTTTTAATTTCCAGCGTGGCAGGCTCACCGCTGGCATCGTTCACCTGCCAGCGCAGCGGCGAGGCTAAGCGCTCATGAATAATCCAGTCAGCTTTCGCCAGCTGTTCAAGCGATTCTACAGGATGGTTACGCAGCCAGCCGGGCGTCGCTACGGGGAAAATAGTGAACTGCGTTATCAATGCCGCGTGGTAGCGTGAATCTGCAAGGGTTCCCAGCCGGATGGCGACATCAAAGCGCTCTGAAATCAAATCGGCATGCAGTGAAGACGAAACGTGACGCACGCGAAGGTCCGGGTGTTGCTGGCTAAACTCAGCCAGTAACGGGACCACAACCTGCGAGCCGTACTCCGGTGTGGTGGTGATCCGCAACTCCCCCGTGAGACCTGCATGGTTTGCACGGACGTCGTCCTTCAGGCGTTCCGCGTCCTTTAAAAGCGCGACGCTCCGTTGATGGAAAAGCCTCCCTGCCTCGGTTAACGTCAGTCGACGGGTGGAACGCAGCAACAGGGTGACACCCAGTTCATCTTCCAGCTGGCGGATATTGAAGCTGACCACCGCTTTTGTCAGCCCCATTGCCTCTGCTGCGGCGGTGAAACTCCCGGTATCTGCGACGGCGACAAACATCGCGGTACGCTGCAAATTAATCATTGTCAGCCCTATTACTGTCAAAAATTTTTTGACAGTATATCGCGCTTTATAACGTTTATCCGTACCTCCCTGCCCGATACGATACGCCCCTCACTGGAGGTGCCGCCATGTCGTATCGCAGCAAAGTCGCCGTTGTCTATCTGCTGGGCTTTTTTCTTGATTTAATTAATATGTTTATCGCCAGCGTCGCTTTCCCGGCAATGGCTCAGGTGTTCAACGCCACGCCCTCATCGCTTGCCTGGGTCAGTAACGGCTATATTGCCGGTCTGACGCTCGTCATCCCCTTCAGCACCCTGCTGACGCGCAGGCTCGGGCCGAAGCATGTCATTCTGCTTTCGCTTT
Organism: Enterobacter sp. PTB; assembly: GCF_051130085.1. Classification (NCBI taxonomy): domain Bacteria; kingdom Pseudomonadati; phylum Pseudomonadota; class Gammaproteobacteria; order Enterobacterales; family Enterobacteriaceae; genus Enterobacter; species Enterobacter sp. PTB. The sequence goes on along the minus strand of NZ_JBDKEE010000014.1, from coordinate 56,907 downwards.
TTCTCTTTAGCGCCGCCTCCGTTGCGGCAGGTTTGTCATCCTCACTTGAGAGCCTGATTGCCTGGCGAGTGCTGCAGGGCATGGGAGGGGGGTTACTGATCCCGGTCGGACAAGCGCTGACCTGGCAACAGTTTAAACCCCATGAGCGTGCCAGGCTCTCCTCAGCGGTCATGCTGGTTGCATTGCTTGCGCCTGCATGCTCACCCACCGTGGGGGGAGTGCTGGTTCAGGCACTCAGCTGGCGATGGATATTTTTTGCCACAACGCCTGTCGCCGCCGTAACGTTTTTCCTGGCCTGCGTGTGGCTTAAGAATGAGAGGGCCCCCGTGAAAGCGAGCAGGCTCTTAAACCTGCCCCTGCTGGCCGACCCGCTGCTGCGTTTTTCCATGCTTGTCTATTTGTGCGTACCCGGCATGTTTATTGGGGTGAACGTCACGGGGATGTATTATCTTCAGAGCGAGGCGCACATGACACCTGCCGCAACGGGGATGCTGATGCTGCCATGGTCTCTGGCCTCGTTTATGGCGATCACCGCGACCGGACGTTATTTTAACCGCGTGGGTCCCCGGCCTCTCATTGTCGTGGGTTGCCTGTTACAGGCGCTGGGCGTTTTACTGCTGCTTAACGTCAGCCCGACTACCACAGTGTTGTTGCCTGGCGCCGCGTTTACGTTAATGGGCGCGGGCGGCAGTCTTTGCAGCAGTACGGCGCAAAGCAGCGCATTTTTAACGACGGCGCGCGACGATATGCCTGACGCCAGCGCGCTATGGAATCTTAATCGTCAGATCAGTTTTTTTGCCGGGGCATTCCTGCTCTCGCAGGTGCTGAACCTGACACTGGCGTTTTTCACGCCGCTCGCCGCATGGCACTGGATGTTTAGTGTTGCTGCGGCCATCACATTACTGCCCGTCGTGTACGTCTTTCGTCTTAACAACACGCAGGTGCTTTCAGAGGTGCAACAGGAGAAACCATGACCCATTTCGAACAGGACATTATCGACGTTCACGTTAAGCTGGAGAACTGGTTGGGTAAGGGCGAAGGGGATGTTGACGCCCTGCTCGCCCACTTTCAGCCGGATTTTATGATGCTCACCCCAGGTGGCGTCCATTTTGACTATAACGCGCTTGTCGGTTTCCTGGACCTTCAGCGCGGCAGCCGTCCTGGTCTGGAGATTGTTCTTGATGAGATAACGACGCTACAGACGTGGGCCAACGGCGCAGTGCTTCACTACCGGGAAACGCAAACTCGCCCGGATCAGCCCGTCAATGTGCGCTGGTCAACCGCCGTGCTCAATCAGAAGGATGGCAAGATAACGTGGCGTTTGCTGCACGAAACGGCACAACCGTAACGCAAAAGAAAAAGGCCCGTCTCACGACGGGCCTTTTTTGATGAAAGATTGCTTATTCGCGGAACAGCGCTTCGATATTCAGACCTTGCCCCTGCAGGATTTCACGCAGGCGACGCAGACCTTCAACCTGAATCTGACGAACACGTTCACGGGTCAGGCCAATTTCGCGGCCGACGTCTTCCAGTGTTGCAGCTTCATACCCCAGTAAACCGAAACGACGTGCCAGCACTTCACGCTGTTTGGCGTTCAGTTCGAACAGCCATTTGACGATGCTCTGTTTCATGTCATCGTCCTGCGTGGTGTCTTCCGGACCGTTGTCTTTTTCATCGGCCAGGATGTCCAGCAGCGCTTTTTCGGAGTCGCCACCCAACGGGGTGTCAACAGAGGTAATGCGCTCGTTGAGACGCAGCATACGGCTTACGTCATCAACCGGTTTATCAAGTTGTTCGGCGATCTCTTCCGCGCTTGGCTCGTGGTCCAGTTTATGGGACAACTCGCGCGCAGTACGCAGATAGACGTTCAACTCTTTGACGATGTGAATCGGCAGGCGAATCGTACGGGTTTGGTTCATAATCGCCCGTTCGATGGTCTGACGAATCCACCAGGTCGCGTAGGTTGAGAAACGGAACCCGCGTTCCGGGTCAAACTTCTCAACTGCGCGGATGAGACCTAAGTTGCCCTCTTCAATCAGGTCCAGCAGAGCCAGACCTCGATTGCCGTAACGACGGGCAATTTTCACGACCAGACGCAAGTTACTTTCAATCATGCGACGGCGCGAGGCAACATCACCACGCAAAGCACGACGTGCGAAATAGACTTCTTCTTCGGCCGTTAACAGTGGGGAGTAACCAATCTCCCCAAGGTAAAGCTGAGTCGCGTCCAGTACACGCTGTGTGGCGCCCTGCGATAACAGCTCTTCTTCAGCCAAATCGTTATCACTGGGTTCCTCTTCTACTAAGGCTTTTTCATCAAAAGCCTCTGCTCCGTTCTCATCAAATTCCGCATCTTCATTTAAATCATGAACTTTCAGCGTATTCTGACTCATAAGGTGGCTCCTACCCGTGATCCCTGAACGAGACACCCTGGCTGGCATGCCCCGTCAACTTATCGCTGCGGCAAATACTGCAGCGGGTTTACGGATTTCCCCTTGTAACGAATTTCAAAATGCAAGCGTGTAGAACTGGTGCCGGTGCTACCCATGGTAGCGATTTTTTGCCCCGCCTTAACTTCTTGTTGTTCCCGGACCAGCATTGTGTCGTTATGGGCGTAGGCACTCAGGTAATCATCGTTATGTTTGATGATAATAAGATTACCGTAACCGCGCAGAGCGTTACCGGCATATACAACACGACCGTCTGCGGTCGCGATAATAGCCTGTCCCTTATTCCCTGCGATATCGATCCCTTTATTTCCTCCCTCAGAGGAAGAGAAGTTTTCGATAACCTTGCCGTCAGTTGGCCAGCGCCATGCAGAAATTGGCGAACTGGAGGTCATACTGCTGGCAGTCGGTTCAGTAGAGCTAACCACAGGTGCCGTAGTCGGTGCTGTGACAACAGTCGCAGTCCCTTTATTATTCGGCAACATTTTGTTAGCAGTCTGATCACCTGAATCCTCAGAATACGTAATTACCGGTTGTGAAGCAACCACCGTGGTGGATTTTTGTGCAGGCTTAACGCTGTTATTTTGCGCAGTGACATCGGCCGCTGAAACGGTGTTGCCAGGCGTGAGCGGCGTACCCGTCGCATTGCCCACCTGGAGCGTCTGGCCGACTTCCAGACCATACGGGGCCTGGACGTTATTACGCTGCGCCAGGTCACGGAAATCGTTCCCGGTGATCCACGCAATATAGAACAGCGTGTCGCCTCGTTTTACGGTATAGGTGCTCCCACCGGTATAGCTACCTTTCGGAATGTTCCCATACTGGCGGTTATACACTATGCGGCCATTTTGAGTCTGCACAGGGTGTTCCACTGGCTGAACCTGTGTTGGCTGCGTAACAGGAGGCTGCATTGGCTGAATGGGCGGATTTTGTTGTGCCGCAGCAGTACCCATTTTAGGCGGAGGCGTGATCAACATTCCGCTGGACGTGTTACCCGAGCTGCTGGATCCCCCCACGGAACTGACGGGCGCAGGTGCATTATTAGAACTTGTACAGCCTGCCAGCCAGAGCGAAACCAGTGATAATGCCGCAACACGGCTGATGGTGAATTTAGGGCTTCCCGCGCTCATTTATCCCCCAGGAATGTGTTAACTACCAGTGACTTAAAATTTACCGTGATGACACGAATCTTTCGCGCCACACCATACGCTGAATTTGCCTTAATAACCCTGGATAATTCTGAGTCTCAGGCCAACTCCCCCTTTACCAGAGGAACAAAGCGCACGGCTTCCACGGTATCGATAATAAACTCGCCGCCACGCCGACGAACGCGCTTCAGGAGCTGTTGCTCGTCCCCGACAGGCAGAACAAGAATGCCGCCTTCATCCAGCTGCGATAACAGAGCAGCGGGAATTTCAGGTGGAGCAGCCGTCACGATGATCGCGTCAAACGGGGCGCGTGCCTGCCAACCCTGCCATCCATCACCGTGTCGTGTCGAAACGTTATGTAAATCAAGTTGTTTCAGGCGACGACGCGCCTGCCACTGCAAACCTTTAATACGCTCAACGGAGCAAACATGGTGCACCAGATGCGCCAGGATCGCGGTTTGGTACCCCGACCCGGTGCCAATTTCCAGCACGCGCGAATGGGGCGTGAGCTCCAGCAGCTCCGTCATACGCGCCACCATGTAAGGCTGTGAAATCGTCTGGCCCTGCCCAATAGGCAGCGCCACGTTTTCCCACGCTTTGTGTTCAAACGCCTCGTCTACAAATTTCTCACGCGGCACCTGGGCGAGCGCGTCGAGCACATGCTCGTCGCGGATCCCCTGAGCGCGTAGCTGTTCCAGAAGAGTTTGTACACGTTTGCTTACCATTGCGCGTTCACTCCTGCGCGATCCAGCCAACCCGACACCACATCATGCGCACTATACGCGGTTAAATCTACATGCAGCGGCGTAACCGAGACATATCCTTCATCAACGGCGGCAAAGTCGGTATCCGGTCCGGCGTCACACTTGTCGCCAGGAGGACCAATCCAGTAAAGCGTATTGCCACGCGGATCCTGCTGCGGGATCACCTGGTCAGCCGGGTGTCGGCTTCCGCAACGCGTTACGCGAATGCCTTTGATTTCACTCAGCGGCAGATCCGGCACGTTAATATTGAGGATGCGCCCGGTACGCAGCGGCTCGCGATTGAGCGCCCGCAGGAGAGAACAGGTCACCGCTGCCGCCGTGTCGTAGTGCGTGTGGCCGTTTAACGAAACGGCCAGCGCAGGGAACCCCAGATGGCGCCCTTCCATGGCGGCGGCCACGGTTCCGGAGTAAATCACATCGTCGCCAAGATTGGGCCCGGCGTTAATACCGGAGACGACGATGTCCGGGCGCGGGCGCATCAGCGCGTTCACACCCAGAAAAACGCAGTCGGTCGGCGTGCCCATCTGGACGGCGATATCACCATTTTCAAAGGTAAAGGTGCGAAGCGACGACTCCAGCGTCAGAGAGTTAGACGCTCCACTGCGGTTACGATCGGGTGCCACGACCTGCACTTCCGCAAATTCGCGAAGGTGTTTCGCCAGGGTCTGTATACCCGGCGCATGGATCCCGTCATCGTTACTCAGCAATATTCGCATAATCACCCGACGTGTTGATAAGTTCCCTGACAACACTGGTGGCAAAGCTACCTGCCGGCAGCCAGAAGCGTAACTCGACGGTTACGTCGTCCCACCAGTTCCAGCTCAACTGTTGCGGATAGAGCAGCATCGCACGGCGTGCCGCCTCGACTTTTTCCCGCACCAGCAGTGTTTGTAATGCCTGCATATCAGCGACAGCAGACTGCTCAGCAGCCAGCGCATCGCCCTGCGTACCCCAGTCGCCCGTGCCGGGCAAGGCTGCGGTAATCATCAGCGTTTGAGTATCCACGCGCGACTGCACATCGGCCATTTCTTCAGCCGTTGCCACAAACCAGCTCCCGCGTCCCGCTAATTGTAGCGCATCGCCGACAACAACTTGATTCGCGTCCGGTTTTTTCAGCCGTTCGCTCACAATCTGATTAAACAACGCACTGCGGGCCGCCGACAACCAAAAACTGCGTTTATTCCTGTCGCGGACCGGGGCATCGCTTTGCGCCCAGCGCAGTGCGCCGAGCAGGTTGCTGCCGCCGATACCAAAGCGCTGTGCGCCAAAATAGTTTGGTACGCCGCACGCGTTGATAGCGTTCAGGCGTTTTTCCACATCATCACGGTTCGAAATCTCGCGCAGTACCAGCGTAAAATGGTTGCCCTTCAACGCGCCCAGACGCAGTTTGCGCTTATGGCGTGCGTATTCCAGTACCTTACAGCCCTCAAGCTCAAATTTGCTTAAATCAGGCATCGTATTACCCGGCACGCGCGCGCAGAGCCACTGTTCGGTGACGGCGTGTTTATCTTTCTGCCCGGCAAAGCTCACTTCGCGGGCATGAATTTTGAGGAATTTTGCCAGCGCATCGGCCACAAAACGGGTATTGCAGCCATTTTTCAGAATGCGTACCAGGATATGTTCGCCTTCGCCATCCGGCGCGAATCCCAGGTCTTCCACCACAACAAAATCTTCAGGGCTGGCTTTCAGCAGCCCGTTCCCCTGCGGTTTACCGTGCAGCCAGGTCAGGTTGTCGAAGTCCGTCATTGGCTTGCCTTCACCAGCAGCGCCACGGCCTCACAGGCAATCCCTTCACCACGACCGGTAAAGCCCAGTTTCTCTGTCGTCGTCGCTTTGACGTTAACATCATCCATGTGGCAACCCAGATCTTCTGCAATGAACACGCGCATCTGCGGGATATGCGGCAGCATTTTGGGGGCCTGGGCAATGATCGTCACATCCACGTTGCCGAGGGTGTAGCCTTTCGCCTGAATACGACGCCAGGCTTCACGCAGCAGCGCACGGCTGTCCGCGCCTTTGAAGGCCGGGTCAGTGTCCGGGAACAGCTTACCGATATCGCCCAGTGCCGCAGCACCCAACAATGCATCGGTCAGGGCATGTAATGCTACGTCGCCATCAGAATGCGCAAGCAGCCCTTTTTCATAAGGAATGCGTACGCCGCCAATGATAATTGGGCCTTCTCCGCCAAAGGCGTGTACATCAAAACCGTGTCCAATTCGCATTATGCCTTCTCCTGATGGGTCGAACGGGTAAGATAAAATTCCGCGAGCTGTAAATCTTCCGGACGCGTCACTTTTATATTATCAGCGCGTCCTTCAACCAGCTCAGGATGGAAACCGCAATACTCCAGCGCCGAGGCTTCGTCCGTGATGGTCGCACCTTCTTTAAGCGCACGCGTTAAGCAGTCGTGGAGTAATTCGCGGGGGAAAAATTGGGGGGTCAGCGCGTGCCATAAATCGACGCGCTCAACGGTGTGTGCGATAGCCTGCTTGCCCGGCTCAGCGCGCTTCATGGTGTCGCGTACCGGGGCGGCAAGAATACCACCTACCCGGCTGGTTTCGCTAAGCGCCAGCAGGCGCGCAAGGTCATCCTGATGCAGGCACGGACGGGCAGCGTCATGGACCAGAACCCATGGTGCCTCACCGGCGGCCTGAATGCCCGCCAGCACGGAATCGGCACGCTCGGCGCCGCCGTCAACAACGGTAATCTGCGGATGATTTGCCAGCGGTAACTGCGCGAAACGCGCATCACCCGGGCTGATAGCGATAATCACGCGCGTCACCCGCGGATGCGCCAGCAGCGCCGCCACAGAGTGTTCGAGGATCGTTTTATCGCCAATAGAGAGGTATTGCTTGGGACATTCTGTCTGCATGCGCCGGCCAAAACCCGCAGCCGGCACCACGGCGCATACGTCCGAAAAAGTTACTGCCATGTCGTAATCCTGGGCCTGATTATCGATTGTTTTGTGCTGAGCCCTGATTGCGTTTAGACGCATCCGGAACCAGACGATAAAAAGTTTCGCCCGGCTTAGTCATACTGAGTTCATTGCGTGCGCGTTCCTCAATCGCCTCTTGCCCGCCATTGAGGTCATCAATTTCAGCAAAGAGTTGATCGTTTCGCGCCTTAAGTTTGGCGTTTGTTGCCTGCTGAGCCGCGACGTCATCGCTTACCCGGCTATAGTCGTGCAGTCCGTTTTTACCGAACCACAGCGAATATTGCAGCCAGATCAGCAAAGCCAGCAACAGCAGCGTTAGTTTACCCATCCTGCCCCCTGAAAAACGGCATCATCATCCCAAAACGCCCCCAGATCTCTTTGCCGGGGTAACAGAGATGCCGCAACATCGCGGGCAAATGTACCACATTTTTTCCGCAGAATCGCCTTGCTCAATATCGTCACACAGTTGTTTACGGTTTGAATTATGGCTGAAGTTAGCCCATGAGCCACAAAAATAACAGACCAAACATCAGAACCACCGTCACAATCGTGACCACGGTACTGTAAAGGAGTTTGCCATTAAGCAGCGAGTGCAGCGCAATACCGACGACAACCGCCACAGGCATCAGCGCCAGGAAGAAAGGCCAGGTATAGAGAAAGAAGAACAGCGTATTACCGCCGTAGATAAGAAAAGGGATGCCCAAGGCCAGCAACCACGAGACGAAGCCGACTATGGCCCCAGGAAAGGACCAGGTCGTCTCGTCGTCGGTCGCTAACGGCTCCGACCCGGTGGTAATAATGTAGTTCTCACTGTTGCGCATAGCTGATCCTGTGACCGTGACTCATCGTTCGGGAAGACAGCTCCCGAACGATACCGTCTCAGGATCTGATAATATCGTCCCGTCTGAGCAGGTCTAATAATTGGCTTACTAAATTTGTTACCAATTGTTGACCTTCCAGGTGAATTTCAGGCGATTCAGGCGCTTCGTACACCGAGTCAATGCCGGTGAAGTTTCGCAGCTCTCCCGCGCGCGCTTTCTTATACAGCCCTTTGGGATCGCGCGCTTCGCAAATTTCCAGCGGCGTATCGACAAACACTTCGATAAAGCGATCCTGCCCGACGCGTTCGCGCACCATCTGGCGTTCGGCACGATGCGGTGAGATAAACGCGGTCAGTACCACTAACCCGGCATCCGCCATCAGTCTGGCCACTTCCCCCACCCTGCGAATATTCTCTTTACGATCGTCGTCGCTGAAGCCCAAATCGCTGCACAGGCCGTGGCGCACATTGTCGCCATCCAGCAGGTAGGTACTGACCCCCTGCTGGTGTAGCGCCTCTTCCAGCGCGCCCGCTACCGTGGATTTACCAGAGCCGGATAGCCCGGTAAACCACAGTACCACGCCACGATGACCGTGAAGTTTCTCGCGCTGCGCGACGGTGACCGGATGAGGATGCCAGACGACGTTCTCATCATGGGCGGCCATTACTTGCCTCCCAGCAGATCGCGCGCACCCCAGTGCGGGAAGTGCTTACGCACCAGCGCATTCAGCTCCAGCTCAAAAGCGCTGAACTCAGAGGCTACCGTAGCCTGTTCATTTGGCTCACGCACCATACCGGCACCCACGGTCACGTTGGAGAGGCGATCGATAAAGATCAGCCCACCCGTTACCGGGTTCTGCTGGTAGGGATCCAGCACCAGCGGCTCGTCAAAGGTCACGTCGACCAGACCAATGCCATTCAGCGGCAGTTCGGTGACGTCGCGCTGGGTCAGGTTATTGATGTCCACCTGGAACTGGATACCGTCCACGCGGGCACGGGTTTTCTTACCCGCGATTTTAATGTCGTAGCTCTGACCGGCGCTCAGCGGTTGTTCAGCCATCCACACCACATCAACGGAAGCCCCCTGCACCGCTGCCAGCGTCTCCTGAGCGTCCACCAGCAGATCGCCGCGGCTGATATCAATTTCATCTTTCAATACCAGCGTGACCGCTTCACCCGCACCGGCTTGCGGCAGATCGCCATCAAAGGTGACGATACGGCTGATGGTGGATTCCACACCAGACGGCAGAACTTTAACGCGCTGACCGACCGCCACGGTGCCCGACGCGATAGTGCCGGAGAAACCGCGGAAATCAAGGTTAGGACGGTTAACGTACTGAACCGGGAAGCGCATCGGCTGGGTGTCGACCACGCGCTGGATCTCCACGGTTTCCAGCACTTCGAGCAGCGTCGGGCCGCTATACCACGGCATGTTCGCGCTCTGGGAAGCCACGTTGTCGCCTTCCAGCGCAGAGAGCGGCACAAAGCGAATATCCAGGTTACCCGGCAGCTGTTCAGCAAACGTCAGGTAACTCTGGCGGATCTCATCAAACTTCTCTTCGCTGAAGTTCACCAGATCCATTTTGTTGACCGCCACCACCAGGTGTTTGATCCCCAGCAACGTGGAGATAAAGCTGTGGCGACGAGTCTGATCCAGTACCCCTTTACGGGCGTCAATCAGCAGGATCGCCAGTTCACAGGTAGACGCACCGGTCGCCATGTTACGGGTGTACTGCTCATGCCCCGGGGTGTCGGCAATAATAAATTTGCGCTTCTCGGTGGAGAAATAGCGATACGCCACATCAATGGTGATGCCCTGCTCGCGCTCGGCCTGCAGGCCGTCCACCAGCAGCGCCAGGTCGAGTTTTTCGCCCTGGGTACCATGACGTTTACTGTCGTTGTGCAGGGACGAGAGCTGATCTTCGTAAATCTGACGCGTATCGTGCAGCAGACGGCCGATCAGCGTGCTTTTCCCGTCATCGACGCTGCCGCAGGTCAGAAAGCGCAGCAGGCTTTTGTGTTGTTGCGCGTGCAGATAAGCTTCTACGCCGCCTTCATTGGCAATTTGTTGAGCAATGGTCGTGTTCATGGCGGCTCCTTAGAAATAACCCTGACGTTTCTTCAGCTCCATGGAGCCTGCCTGGTCGCGGTCAATCACGCGGCCCTGTCGCTCACTGGTGGTCGACACCAGCATCTCTTCAATGATCTCCGGCAGCGTCTGCGCACTGGACTCCACGGCACCGGTCAATGGCCAGCAGCCGAGGGTACGGAAACGCACCATCTGTTTTTTGATCACTTCGCCTGGCTGCAGGTCGATGCGATCGTCATCGATCATCATCAGCATGCCGTCACGCTCCAGCACCGGACGTTCAGCGGCCAGGTACAGCGGCACGATCTCGATATTTTCCAGATAGATGTACTGCCAGATATCCAGCTCGGTCCAGTTGGAGAGCGGGAACACGCGAATGCTTTCGCCCTTGTTGATCTGTCCGTTGTAGTTATGCCACAGCTCCGGACGCTGGTTTTTTGGATCCCAGCGGTGGAAGCGGTCGCGGAAAGAGTAGATACGCTCTTTCGCACGGGATTTTTCTTCGTCACGGCGTGCGCCGCCGAAGGCCGCGTCAAAACCGTATTTGTTCAGCGCCTGCTTCAGCCCCTCGGTTTTCATGATGTCAGTGTGTTTGGCACTACCGTGCACGAACGGGTTAATGCCCATCGCCACCCCTTCCGGGTTTTTATGCACCAGCAGTTCGCAGCCGTAGGCTTTTGCCGTACGGTCGCGGAATTCATACATTTCACGGAATTTCCAGCCGGTATCAACGTGCAGCAGCGGGAACGGCAGCGTACCCGGGTAAAACGCTTTACGCGCCAGGTGTAGCATCACGCTGGAATCTTTACCGATGGAATACATCATCACCGGGTTAGAGAATTCGGCTGCCACTTCGCGGATAATATGGATACTTTCCGCTTCGAGCTGCCGCAGGTGAGTAAGTCGTTTTTGGTCCATAACCGTTCCTTAAGCCAGATTCACCACAGAGGAGCCAAACCCCTCTGAGTCTGTTGTATGTTGAAACCAGGCGAGTGTGCTGTGCAGGTGCACCACTTCCCCTACCACGATAAGCGCGGGCATAGGGGCCTCTTTCGCCAGGGTGGCAAGATCCTGTAGCGTACCGATAGCCACATGCTGATCGACGCGCGTGCCGCGAGAAATTACGGCGACCGGCGTGGTTGCCTCTCGACCGTGTTGAATAAGTTGTTCACTGATGTCCGCCGCCTTCATCGTGCCCATATAGATAGCCAGCGTCTGACGACTCTGGGCGAGATGCGACCAGTCAAACGGGGTGCTGTCCGCCTTGTAATGGCCCGTGACAAAGGTCACGCTCTGGGCATAATCGCGGTGAGTAAGCGGTATACCGGCGTAGGCCGTCACTGCGGAAGCCGCCGTGATACCCGGGACGACCTGGAACGGCACGCCCGCTTCAGCCGCCGCCTGCAGCTCTTCCCCGCCGCGACCAAAGATAAACGGGTCGCCACCTTTAAGCCGCACCACCGTTTTGCCCGCTTTTGCCGCCGCCACCAGCATCTGGTTGGTGTCATGCTGCGGTACAGAGTGCTCGCCCGCCCTTTTGCCAACGCAGATTTGTTCTGCGTCACGGCGAATCAATTCGCGCACCCCGTCGGTGACCAGATGGTCATAGAACACCACATCGGCATCCTGAAGCACCTGCAGGCCGCGCAGGGTCAGCAGCCCGGCATCACCCGGCCCCGCACCGACCAGAATGATCTCGCCGCCGCTACTGCCAGGGTTATCCAGCTCATCTTCGAGGATCTGCTGCGCCGCCGTTTCATTCCCGGCATGCATCAGGCTGGCAAAACGACCGCGGAACACGCGTTCCCAAAAGCGACGGCGTTCCGTCACGCTGGTCAGGCGCGTTTTCAGATGGTTGCGCCAGAAGCTCGCTTTCTCCGCCATCCGCCCAAGGCTGGTAGGCAAAAGCGCTTCGATTTTTTCCCGCAGCACGCGTGCCAGCACCGGCGCGGTCCCGCCGGAGGAGATGGCCACCAGCAATGGCGAACGGTCAACAATCGACGGGAAGATAAACGAACACAGCGGCCGATCGTCCACCACGTTCACCAGACGGTGACGGGCCTGAGCCGCCTCTGAAATACGGCGGTTGAGCTCACGGTTATCGGTTGCCGCAATCACCAGCACCACGCTGTCGATTTGCGACTCGTCGAAATCCGCCTCGTCGACTATCCGTACCTGCGCCCCCGCTCGCTGCAGAAACGCGATTTTGCGATCGGCAACCTCACCGGTGCCGACTACCAGCACAGGTCTGTCTTTTATCGCGGCAAAAAGGGGCAGATAGTCCACAAGCTACAACTCACTAACAACAAGGAATAGTGGGACTATAGGGGGCGGCTTAGATCGAATGAAATTACGAATTGGAATGAGTAGTTACTCAATGGAATAACGCCGTGGAAAAGCAAAGATCAAAAAGTGCTTAACACGCGATTTTTCGGGCATTTAAGAGCAATTCAAATTGTGTATGGTCGATCACAGTTTCATACTAGGCGGGTTAAAATTTTGCTCTGTTTTTAAGGACTCACTATGTTTTCCGCAACGCGCCACCGTATCGCTGCCCTGGCGCTCGGCGTTTGCTTTATCCTTCCGGCCCAGGCAAAAAATCAGCCCTATGGTGAAATCGCGAATATGCAGGCGCGGCATATTGCGACCGTCTTTCCGGGTCGTATGACCGGCACGCCAGCGGAAATGCTTTCCGCCGATTATATTCGCCAGCAATTTGCTGACATGGGTTACCAGAGCGATATCCGATCGTTTCACAGCCGCTACGTCTATACCTCGCGCAATAAAACAAAAAACTGGCATAACGTGACCGGCAGTACGGTCATTGCGGCCCATGAAGGTAGCGCGGCGGAACAGATCATTATCATGGCGCACCTGGACACCTACGCGCCAATGAGCGACGCCGATACCGACAATAATCTCGGCGGGCTGACGTTACAGGGGCTGGATGATAACGCGGCGGGTCTGGGTGTGATGCTCGAACTGGCAGAGCGAATGAAAGACATTCCAACCCAATACGGGATCCGTTTCGTTGCCACCAGCGGTGAAGAAGAGGGAAAACTTGGCGCGGAGAATCTCCTGAAACGCATGAGTGCCGAGGAGAGGAAAAATACGCTGCTGGTGATTAACCTCGATAACCTGATCGTCGGCGATAAGCTCTATTTCAACAGCGGACAGAGTACGCCGGGTACCGTGCGTAAACTGACGCGCGACCGCGCGCTGGCAATCGCCCGCAGCCATGGGGTGTATGCCACCAGCAACCCGGGCGGGAATCCCGATTATCCTCGCGGAACCGGCTGCTGTAACGATGGTGAAGTGTTCGATAAAGCGGGCATTCCTGTTCTGTACGTGGAAGCCACTAACTGGATGCTGGGTAAGAAAGACGGTTATCAGCAGCGGGTGAAATCGAAGGCTTTCCCGGACGGGACGAGCTGGCATAACGTGCTGCTGGATAATCAGCAGCATATTGATAGCGCACTGCCGCAGCGGATTGAACACCGCAGTCGGGATGTGGTTAAAGTGATGCTGCCACTGGTGAAAGAGCTGGCAAAAGCTGGGAAAGCGTAGAACAGAACATGTCCCTCACCCTTTGTAAGAGGGTGAGGGAAAAGGGAACAGAATTTACCCTTCGTGCAATCCGCACTCGCGCTTGAGTCCAAAGAATCGCGTCTCTTCTTCCGCCATGCCCGGTTCCCATTTACGCGTGGTATGGGTATCGCCAACGGACAGATAACCCTGGTCCCAGAGCGGGTGGTATTTCAGTCCGTGTTTTTGCAGGTACTGGTAAACCGTACGGTTATCCCAGTCGATGATCGGCAGCACTTTAAACACCCCGCGCTGAACCGCCAGCACCGGGAGTGTGGCGCGACTTCCGGACTGCTCGCGGCGTAACCCCGCAAACCAGGTCTGCGCGTTAAGCTCTTTCAGCGCCCGGTTCATCGGCTCGACCTTGTTGATCTCATTGTATTTCTCAATGCCTTCAACGCCCTGTTCCCACAGTTTGCCATACCGCGCCTCCTGCCAGGCCGCGCTTTGCTCCGCGCGGTAGACTTTCAGGTTCAGCCCGAGCTTGTCCGTCAGCTCATCGATAAACTGGTAGGTTTCCGGGAACAGGTAGCCGGTATCGGTCAGGATCACCGGAATGTCCGGACGAATCTGGTTCACCAGATGCAAACTCACCGCTGCCTGGATACCAAAACTCGACGAGAGCACATAATCACCCGGCAGGTTTTCCAGGGCCCATGCCACGCGGCCTTCGGCGTCGAGCTTTTCAAGCTGCGCATTGGTTTCTGCCAGCGCCAGAATGCGATCGACTTTTGGCAGTTCATTTAGGGCGTTTAGATCGAGTACGGACATAATTACCTCTCGTGTTTACTCCCAGAAATCCCTTGCGGGATCGAGCACCGGGCGAATAATGCCCGCACGCACCGTAAAGTCGCCGAAGCCTTCACCCGCTTCGCGCTCTTTCGCCCAGCGCCCGACAAGCTCGTCGATAGAATCAAGAATTTCCGGCTCGGTGATGTTCTCACGGAACATGCGCGGAATACGCGTTCCGATACGGTTGCCGCCGAGGTGCAGGTTATAGCGACCCGGCGCTTTACCCACCAGACCCAGCTCGGCCAGCATCGCACGGCCACAGCCGTTCGGGCAGCCGGTGACACGCATAACAATATGCTCGTCCGGAATACCGTGTTTTTCCAGAATCGCTTCTACCTTATCGGTGAATGACGGCAGGAAACGCTCTGCTTCCGCCATCGCCAGCGGGCAGGTCGGGAACGACACGCAGGCCATTGAGTTTTCACGCTGCGGCTTCACCGCGTCCATCAACCCATGGTCGCGCGCCAGTTTCTCAATCTTCGCTTTCTGGCTTTCCGGCACGCCGGCAACGATCAGGTTCTGGTTAGCGGTGATACGGAATTCACCTTTATGGATCTTCGCAATTTCCAGCAGACCGGTTTTCAGCGGGCGGCCCGGATAATCAAGAATACGGCCGTTTTCAATAAACAGCGTCAGGTGCCATTTATTGTCGATGCCTTTGACCCAGCCAATACGATCGCCACGTCCCGTAAATTCATACGGACGGATCGGCTCAAACTTAATCCCCGCGCGACGCTCAACTTCCGCTTTGAACGTCTCTACGCCCACGCGCTCCAGGGTGTATTTGGTTTTCGCGTTTTTACGATCCGTACGGTTACCCCAGTCGCGCTGCGTGGTGACAACCGCTTCAGCCACGGCCAGCGTGTGCTCCAGCGGCAGGAAACCAAACTCGCTTGCGGTACGGGCATAGGTTTTCTTGTTACCGTGTTCGATGGAGAGACCGCCCCCCACCAGCAGGTTAAAGCCCACCAGCTTGCCATTTTCGGCAATCGCCACGAAGTTCATGTCGTTGGCGTGCAGATCGATATCGTTCTGCGGCGGGATCACCACGGTGGTTTTGAACTTACGCGGCAGATAGGTCTGGCCGAGGATCGGTTCTTCGTCGGTGGTGGCCACTTTTTCCTGATCGAGCCAGATCTCCGCATAGGCGCGGGTGCGTGGCAGCAGGTGCTCAGAGATCTTCTTCGCCCACTCATAGGCTTCGGCGTGCAGCTCGGACTCGTACGGGTTCGAGGTGCAGAGCACGTTACGGTTCATGTCGTTGGCCGTGGCCAGCGCGTCCAGCCCGACAGAGTGCAGCATCTGGTGTACCGGCTTCACGTTCTTCTTCAGAATGCCGTGGAACTGGAAGGTCTGACGGTTGGTCAGACGGATGCTGCCATAAAGGGTATTTTCACCCGCAAACTTATCGATCGCCTGCCACTGTTTCGTGGTGATCACCCCGCCCGGAAGACGGCAGCGCAGCAGCATCGCATGACGCGGCTCCAGCTTCTGTTCTGCACGTTCGGCGCGGATATCACGGTCGTCCTGCTGATACATACCGTGGAAACGGATCAGCAGAAAGTTGTCGCCTTTAAAGCCGCCGGTGAGACCGTCATTCAGATCTTCAGCAATGGTGCCGCGCAGATAGTTGCTTTCCAGCTTCATGCGCTCGGCGTCTGTCAGTTTACCTTCGACCACCAGTGGCCCTGGATGTTTTTCGCTCATTAGTAGACATCTCGCTGATAACGGCGCTCAACGCGCAGCTCACTTAAAAATTCATCCGCCGTTTCGGCATCCATACTGCCGAATTCGGCAATCACTTCCAGCAATGCCTGCTCAACGTCTTTCGCCATGCGATTGGCGTCGCCGCAGACATAAATGTGGGCACCGTCATTGATCCAGCGCCACAGCTCTGCGCCCTGTTCGCGCAGTTTGTCTTGTACATATACTTTTTCTTGCTGATCGCGGGACCAGGCCAGGTCGATGCGCGTCAGGACGCCTTCTTTGACGTAACGCTGCCACTCAACCTGGTAGAGGAAATCTTCCGTAAAGTGCGGGTTGCCGAAGAACAACCAGTTTTTACCCGGTGCCTCATCTGCAGCGCGCTGCTGCATAAAGGCGCGGAATGGCGCAATACCGGTACCCGGCCCAATCATGATGACCGGTGTTTCCGGGTTCGCAGGCAGACGGAAGTTGTCGTTGTGCTCGATAAACACGCGCACTTCACCGTCTTCCTCCACGCGATCGGCCAGGAAGCTTGATGCCCCGCCCGCACGGGCACGGCCTTCGATGTCATAACGCACCACGCCCACGGTGATATGCACTTCGCTCTCCACTTCGGCCTGCGAAGAGGCAATGGAGTAGAGGCGCGGCGTCAGCGGACGCAGCAGGCCAATTAGCGCATCCGCATCCAGCTGTGCCGGAGAGAAACGCACCATATCGACAATCGGCGTCGTCGCGGCGTAATGCTGCAGCTTCGCCTTATCCCCCACCAGAGGCAGCAGCGATTCACTGCGCGTTAAGGTAGCGTAATTTTCAACGATGTTTGGCGTGTTGACCGTCAGCTCGAAATGCCACTGCAGCGCGTCAGAAAGCGGCTGCGTGTTACCGTCGACGGTGACAGGCTCATCGCCTTTCAGCCACAGCAGTTCGACCAGCTCTTTAACCAGCGCCGGATCGTTCTGGTACCAGATCCCAAGTGCATCGCCCGGCTGGTAACGCAGACCGGAATCACCGAGATCGATTTCAATATGCCGCACGTCTTTCTCAGAGGCGCGACCGGTAATTTTCTGATTAACTGCCAGGCTCGCTGCCAGCGGTGCCTCTTTGGTATACGGGCTGGTGTGAATATCATTGACTGCACCCGCCGCGGTGACGGCAGCCTGCGCTGGGGTCTCTTTCGGCACGCGCGCTTTCAGCACGTCAACGATGCGCGCACGCCATTCAGCGGCGGCGGTCTGGTATTCCACATCCGCATCAACGCGGTCCAGCAGGCGCTCAGCGCCCAGTTCCGCCAGTTTGCTGTCGAAATCTTTACCGGACTGGCAGAAAAATTCGTAGGAGGTGTCGCCCAGGCCAAACACGGCGAACGCCGTCCCGTTCAGTTTTGGGGCTTTTTTCGAGAACAGGAACTTATGCAGGGCCACCGCTTCTTCAGCCGGCTCACCCTCACCCTGGGTTGAAGCCACCACCACCAGCAGTTTTTCGGACGCGATCTGTTTAAATTTATAGTCCCCGGCGTTCACCAGGTTCACGTTCAGTCTGGCGGCCAGCAGGTCGTCGCGCAGCGCTTCGGCCACACGGCGAGCATTGCCCGTCTGCGAGGCAGAAATCAGCGTAATCGCCGGAATTTCTACCGCAGTTGCCGGTGCAGCAGCCACAGCGCCCGGTTGCTGGTTAAGCATTCCCCAGAAATAGCCGGAGACCCAGGCAAGCTGGGTGGGAGAAAAATCAGAAGTGGCAGCCTGAAGGCGCGCCAGTTGCTCCGGGTTCAGGGGAAGCAAATTTGAAGGTGGGGACTGTGTTGTCATGCGTCGTTATGTTCCAGTAGCCAAGCGGACTTTAAGCGAATAAATCCAAACTGAAGATAAGGTTAACGGCGAGGATAATAACAATTAAAGAAGGGATGGAAATAATAAATAACCAAATGGACTAACCTGTTTTAGTTATCGTTCTTAACGATAAAAACGATTAACTAACCCATTGAAATTTATTAATAAAACAGTAGTCCTTTCTCGTATGCACCACGTTGCGGCAACAGAGCCGTTTTAGTTAATGATAAAAATTGTGCTTTCCGGTACTATGCGGCGGTTTTTTCCGCATTACTGAGAGCAATAATGTCCACCACACTGTTTAAAGATTTCACCTTCGAAGCCGCCCACCACCTTCCGCATGTTCCTGAAGGGCATAAATGTGGCCGTCTGCACGGGCACTCGTTTATGGTGCGTCTTGAGATAACCGGTGACGTCGATCCGCATACCGGTTGGATCATGGACTTTGCCGAGCTGAAGGCGGCATTCAAACCGACCTACGATCGTCTGGATCACTACTATCTGAATGATATCCCGGGTCTTGAAAACCCGACCAGTGAAGTGCTGGCTAAATGGATTTGGGATCAGATGAAACCGCAGGTGCCTCTGCTGAGCGCGGTGATGATCAAAGAGACCTGCACCGCGGGCTGTATCTATCGCGGTGAGTAAAAAAAGCCCGGAATATCCGGGCTTTTTTTTAGGCGATGTTCAGGTACTTGTGCGTCTGCATCGACAGCCGCCAGTTGCGGGCAATACAGGTTTCAATACACAGGCGCGTGGCATCCTCTTTCTGGCTGATAGGCTGCAGCGCGATGATCCGCTGCTTTTCATCCGTCAGCGTGGCGAGCAGTTCATCCAGCGCTTCGATATCACGCACGCGGCCAACCGGGTGTTTAATCTCATCAGCACGCTCCAGCGCCTGAGAGAGTACATCGTAGCCGCCGCGCATGTTAACTTTCGGCGAAACCGTCACCCAGGTGGTGTGAGAACAGCGCACTTCATGCGTGCCGCTGGTTTCAATCTGACAGCTGTAGCCGTTCTTTTCGAGCAGCTCGGTCAGTGGCGTCAGGTCGTGGATGCAGGGTTCACCCCCGGTAATCACCACGTGGCGCGCCGTCCAGCCCTGACGGCCAATGATCGCCAGCAGATCTTCTGCACTTCCCGCGCCCCACTTATCGCTCTCTTTGGTTTTAGCCAGAATGCTAAACAGCGACACTTCCCGATCTGCGAGTTTATCCCACGTATGTTTGGTATCACACCAGGCACAGCCAACCGGGCATCCCTGTAATCGAATAAAGATGGCGGGAACGCCGGTAAAGTAACCCTCGCCTTGCAGGGTCTGGAACATCTCGTTAATCGGGTACTGCATAGTCATCTCAGTTAAGGGGATAAACGATAAGTATCGCAGATCCCCGTCAGATGGTCATGCTCCATCGGTGCTTTGAGCGCCAATCGCTGCCATAAACCGCGCAGTAATTTGCTGTGGACGGGTGATGGCCCCGCCGACAACGACCATAAAGGCACCAAGTTCCAGGCACCTCGCCGCCCGTTCAGGTGTGTCAACGTTGCCTTCGGCCACCACGGGAATGTCGACGGCAGCCAGCACCTCTTTCAGAAACGCGCAATCATTGTCCGGTAGCGCATGGCCTGCGGTTTCTGCCGTATAACCGTAAAGCGTGGTCCCCACACAATCAAAACCCAGCGCCTGCGCCGTCACGGCCTCTTCTGTTGTGGAAATATCCGCCATCAGGCGTACCGACGGGTACCGCGTGCGGATATGCGCGACCAGCGTCGCCAGGTCTTCGCCGCCAGGGCGCTGTCGCGCAGTCGCATCCAGGGCAATGATTTCCGGAGAAACCGTCATCAGCTCATCCACTTCTTTCATCGTGGCGGTGATAAACACCTCACTATCCGGATAATCGCGTTTGATGATGCCGATAACCGGCAGAGCCACCTGCTGCTTGATGGCTTCGATGTCCACCACGCTATTGGCACGGATCGCTGCCGCCCCACCCTGCGCGGCGGCCAGCGCCATTCGTGACATAATAAACGCGCTATGCAGAGGTTCATTCTCCAGCGCCTGGCAGGAGACGACCAGTTTTCCCTTCAGGTTATCCAGTACAGTTTTCATTACGATAAGATCTCTTCCACTTCGTTTTTAATAATCGTGACATGCGGCCCATAAATGACCTGAACACCGTTGCCGCGGACGATAACGCCGCGCGCGCCGGTCGCTTTCAGCGCCGATTCATTCACTTTGCTGCCATCCTTCACCGTGACGCGAAGACGCGTCGCGCAGCAGTCCACCTCTTCGAGATTGTCTTTGCCACCTAACCCGGCGATCACTGCAACGGCACGCTCGCTCTGCGAAAAGGTCACTTCATCCGCCATCGCCTCTTTCTCACGCCCCGGCGTGGCAAAATCAAAGCGATTAATCAGATAACGGAACGTAAAGTAATAAAGGAAGAACCACGGCACCCCTACCAGCGGTACGAACATCCAGTGGGTTTTGGCCTCGCCCTGGAGAATGCCGAACAGCACGAAGTCGATAAAACCGCCTGAGAAGGTTTGCCCGATAGTGATGTGTAAAATATGGGCGAGCATAAACGCCAGCCCGTCAAACAGGGCGTGAATGACGTACAGCACAGGAGCAACAAAAAGGAATGAGAACTCAATAGGTTCAGTAATCCCCGTCAGGAACGAGGTCAATGCCGCCGAAAGTAACAGCCCCGCGACGCGTTTTTTGTTCTCCGGCTTTGCCGTGTGGTACATCGCGAGGCAGGCACCCAGCAGACCAAACATCATCGTGATGAAGCGTCCGGACATGAAACGCGACGTGCCTTCATAAAACTGGCGTGTTGTCGGGTCAGCAAGCTGGGCGAAGAAGATCCGCTGCGTACCTTCTACCAGCTGACCGTTAACGATCTCGCTGCCGCCAAGCGCGGTCGTCCAGAAGGGAAGATAGAAGATGTGGTGTAAACCAAACGGCCCGAGCATGCGCAAAATGAAACCGTACAGCATCGTTCCCAGATAACCGGTGGCATCCACAAGCCCGCCCAGACCGAAGATCAGCTTCTGGAAATGCGGCCAGATGACGGTCATTAATGCCCCGACAAGTATTGCCGCCAGCGAGCTGACGATCGGTACAAAACGTGAACCGCCAAAGAAACCCAGGAACTGCGGAAGCGCGATTTTATTGAACCGATGATGTAACGCGCAGGTCACGAGCCCGATGACGACTCCACCAAAAACGCCGGTTTCCAGCGTCTGGATCCCCAGCGTCATTCCCTGCCCTACGGCACCCGGGTTCTCAAGCGCCAGTTTTCCGGTCAGGATCAGCAGCGCATTGATGGTGGCATTCATCACCAGAAAAGCGAGCAATGCCGCCAGTCCTGCGGTTCCTTTATCATTTTTTGCCAGCCCGACGGCGACCCCAACAGCAAACAGCACCGAGAGGTTGGCGAACACAATCGAACCGGCACTGCTCATAATGGTAAAGATGGCCTGTAGCCACGCAACATCTAAAAACGGGTAGGCCGTGAGGGTATTGGGATTTGATAACGCGCCTCCAATCCCCAGCAACAAACCCGCCGCGGGCAAGACGGCGATGGGCAACATAAATGATTTGCCAAAGCGCTGCGCTTTCTCAAACCATCCGCCAGAAGAAGCCCCACTGAACATTTGCATCATTTTTTCATCCCCTCGTGTATAGATGAAAATTTTTACCATATTAATTATTAATAGTGAAAATTATCATCAATAACCAGGAGGACGATCATACTTTTTCGAAATGACTGGCATCTTTCCCCCGCTTTCCGCCACACTAGTCGACAGAAGAATGCATTAAGGATCTCGCATGTCAGACCATGAAAACCTGCTGCTGAAGCTACGCCAGGAGGCTTCCGGGTACAGCCCAACGCAACGAAAACTGGGTGAGTTTGTCCTCAACAATCCTGCCCGGGTGCTTTACCTGACGATCACTGAGCTGGCGCGCGAAAGTCATACCAGCGAGGCCAGCGTGACGCGTCTTTGCCGCACGCTGGGCTGTAAGGGGTACACGGAATTCAAAATGGCACTTGCGCTGGACATTCAGCAGGGTCAGCCAGAGCGTCAGGCCGGGGATGAAATTGATAGCGTAGTGGAAGAGTCTGTACAGGCTCTGCAGGATACCGCCAGACTGCTCGACAGAGCACTGCTGGAAAAGGCGGCACAGGCGCTGCATCAGGCGCAGTCAGTCCAGATTTATGGGGTCGCTGCCAGTGCGATCCTCGGCGAGTATCTGCATTATAAGCTGTTGCGCCTGGGCAAACCTGTGCAGCTCTTCAGCGATATGCACCGTGCAGCCATGAATGCGACCACCCTCTCTAAAGCGTCGCTGGTGGTAGCCATCTCCAGTTCAGGCTCAACGCGGGATTTACTTCACGTCGTAAAACTTGCGCGCAAACGTGGCGTCCCCGTGCTGGCGCTCAGCAATACGCCGCGTAGCCCGCTGGCGTCCCTTAGCGATATGCTACTGGTTGCAGCCAAACCCGAGGGGCCGCTTAGCGCAGGCGCACTCAATGCCAAAGTGGGCGTTATGTTGTTGGTCGAGTTGCTTACCCATTCCCTTATTGCAATAGACGGTCATTACGGCGAGGTCAGCCAACAAACCGCCAGCGCAACGCTTCCGCTGTTGCTGTAGAAAACCTTCGCAGGCTATATATCAATAGCCTGCGAGTTCGTTATTTTAAGTGTACTTAAGCATCCGTTAAATTATTTACCGCATCAATGAATGATGTTACAAAGTATTTTTATAATTACATTTTGACTTAATATCCCCACGACACAGGAAGCGCATTTACAATATATAAATCAGTAAGTTAAAATAAATATCTTGATAAATTGAATTTTCTTCCCTCCTGCAATGTCCAATCTCATCCCCTGAATTCCTTACCTTAAAATAAGCTTAAGAAACGGTAAGGCTGGCCATTTTTTTATTTAAACGCCGTTTACTTTCGCCCGCCTACAATCCGCCTCATCAATCATAATGAGACGGTATCAATGAAAACCTTACTGATTACAGGCGTGACCGGATTTCTGGGTGGTGCAGTACTTGAAAAAATCCTGACCGGCGAAAGCGCCGTAAATTTACTTCTGCTTGCGCGCGCCAGTGACCCGCAAGGTGGGCTGGCGCGAGTGCAGGAGAATATGCGTAAGTTCAACGTGCCTGAGCATGCACTGGCCTCGCTGAGCGTGGAGAATATCCTCATTGGCGATCTCAGCCAGCCGGAAGCCTTCCTGAACGATCCGCGTCTTGAAAAGGTGACGCATGTCGTTAACTGCGCGGCCGTCGCGTCATTTGGCAACAATCCGCTTATCTGGAAGGTGAACGTCGAGGGCACCCTGGCGCTGGCGCGCCGCATGGAACGGGTGTCGACCCTACAGCGCTTCCTGCACGTTGGCACGGCGATGTCCTGCACGCCGGAGCAGGATTCGCTGGTCGCCGAAAGTGCAGAATTCAGAGAGAACGCCGAGCATCTGGTGGAATATACCTATTCGAAATCCACCATTGAACAGCTGATGCGCCAGCACTGTCCTGACCTGCCGCTGCTCATCGCCCGCCCGTCTATCGTCGTCGGCCATACCCGTCACGGCTGCACACCTTCAAGCAGTATTTTCTGGGTCTTTAGCATGGGGTTAATGCTGCAAAAATTCATGTGTTCGATGGAAGACAAAATCGATGTCGTTCCGGTGGATTATTGTGCCGACGCGCTGTTAATGCTGCTTACCAGTGATGCACGTTCAGGGGAAGTGGTACATATTTCTGCCGGGGAAGAGAACAGCGTTCGCTTTGCTGATATTGATAAGGCAATGGCGCAGGCGCTGGAGAAAGCCCCTGTCGGAGATCGATACGCTCAGGTGAGTTACGAAACGCTGGTCAGAATGCGCCGCGAACTGAAGGATATTTTTGGGCCGTGCAACGAGCGCCTGATGCTGAAAGCAATGCGTTTATACGGTGCTTTTGCCACACTCAACGTGCGCTTCAGCAATGATAAGCTGCTTAGCATGGGCATGCCTAAGCCACCCCGCTTTACGGACTATATTGCCCGCTGCGTGCAAACCACTCAGGGGCTGACCATTCCGGAACAAATGGCGGTCGATTTTAAATAGCCAAAAAAAATGCCAGTCTTACGACTGGCATTTTCCTTTTAAGGCTTAGCGATTATGCCTGGCCTTTGATCTCTTTACGACCGTTGTATGGTGCTTTTTCGCCCAGTGCTTCTTCGATACGAATCAGCTGGTTGTATTTAGCAACACGGTCAGAACGGCTCATAGAACCGGTCTTGATCTGGCCAGCCGCGGTACCAACAGCCAGGTCAGCGATGGTAGCGTCTTCAGTTTCGCCAGAACGGTGAGAGATAACAGCGGTGTAGCCAGCGTCTTTCGCCATTTTGATCGCAGCCAGCGTTTCGGTCAGAGAACCGATCTGGTTGAATTTGATCAGGATGGAGTTAACGATGCCTTTCTCGATGCCTTCTTTCAGGATCTTGGTGTTGGTTACGAACAGGTCGTCACCCACCAGCTGGATTTTGTCGCCCAGTACTTTAGTCTGGTATGCGAAGCCATCCCAGTCAGATTCGTCCAGACCGTCTTCGATAGAAACGATTGGGTACTGTTTGGTCAGGTCTTCCAGGAAGTGAGTGAACTCTTCAGAGGTGAACGCTTTGTTGCCTTCGCCAGCCAGAACGTATTTACCGTCTTTGTAGAATTCAGACGCTGCACAGTCCATCGCCAGAGTGATGTCTTTGCCCAGCTCGTAGCCTGCTGCTTTAACCGCTTCAGCGATAACAGCCAGTGCTTCTGCGTTAGAACCCAGGTTTGGCGCATAGCCACCTTCGTCACCAACAGCAGTGTTCATACCTTTAGCTTTCAGAACTTTAGCCAGGTTGTGGAACACTTCAGAACCCATACGTACTGCTTCTTTCAGGGATTTCGCGCCAACTGGCTGAATCATAAATTCCTGAATATCAACGTTGTTGTCTGCGTGCTCACCACCGTTGATGATGTTCATCATCGGTACAGGCATGGAGTATTTGCCTGGAGTGCCGTTCAGTTCAGCGATGTGTTCGAACAGTGGCATACCTTTAGCAGCCGCTGCAGCTTTGGCGTTCGCCAGGGAAACGGCCAGGATTGCGTTAGCACCGAAGTTAGATTTGTTTTCAGTACCGTCCAGATCGATCATGATCTTGTCGATGCCAGCCTGGTCTTTAGCGTCTTTGCCAATGATTGCCTGAGCAATAGGGCCGTTTACGGCGCCAACTGCTTTCAGTACGCCTTTGCCCATGAAACGGGATTTGTCGCCATCGCGCAGTTCCAGCGCTTCGCGGGAACCAGTAGAAGCACCTGACGGAGCAGCTGCCATACCGACGAAACCACCTTCCAGGTGAACTTCGGCTTCAACGGTCGGGTTACCACGGGAGTCGATGATTTCACGACCGATGACTTTAACGATTTTGGACATTAGATTTTCCTCAGTACAAGTTAAACTAAAACTCCAGACAAACAACGCGTACCAGGGGTACGCGTTGCCGTTCTAACTTTTTTTACTTCGCCTGGCGCTTCTGGTAATCGCTGGCGGCTTTCACAAAGCCTGCAAACAGCGGATGCCCGTCACGTGGCGTTGAAGTAAATTCCGGGTGGAACTGGCAGGCGACAAACCACGGATGGTTTGGCACTTCGATGATCTCGACTAACTGATCATCCCCGGAGCGGCCCGCAACACGCAGACCCGCAGCTTCAATTTGTTTCAACAACATGTTGTTGACTTCATAGCGGTGACGATGACGTTCGGTGATAACCGGCTCGCCATACAGCTTGCGAACGACGCTATCGTCGGACAGCTGGCAGGCCTGTGCGCCAAGACGCATCGTGCCACCCAGGTCGCTCTTCTCGGTACGGACTTCGACGTTACCTTCTTCGTCGCGCCATTCAGTGATAAGCGCCACGACAGGGTACTTACAGTCTGGCACAAATTCCGTAGAGTTCGCGTTTTCCATTCCCGCTACGTTGCGCGCAAATTCGATCAGCGCAACCTGCATACCCAGGCAGATACCGAGGTATGGAATATTGTTTTCACGCGCATAGCGTGCGGTGGCGATCTTGCCTTCTACACCACGGTAGCCGAAGCCGCCAGGGATAAGGATTGCATCCAGATCTTTCAGAATTTCAACGCCACGCGTTTCAACATCCTGCGAATCAATCAGCTTGATGTTAACGGAGACGCGGTTCTTCAGACCACCGTGTTTCAGCGCTTCGATAACTGACTTATAGGCATCTGGCAGTTCAATGTACTTGCCAACCATGCCGATAGTCACTTCGCCAGCCGGATTCGCTTCTTCGTAAATAACCTGTTCCCATTCAGACAGGTTAGCTTCCGGACAGTTCAAGCTGAATCGTTTACAAATATAATCGTCCAGGCCCTGTGATTTCAACAGGCCCGGGATTTTATAAATGGAATCGACATCTTTCATTGAAATAACGGCTTTTTCCGGCACGTTACAGAACAATGCAATTTTCGCGCGTTCGTTCGCCGGAACCGCGCGATCGGAACGGCAAACCAGGATGTCTGGCTGAATACCGATGGAGAGCAACTCTTTAACGGAGTGCTGAGTAGGTTTGGTTTTCACTTCACCTGCGGCTGCCATGTAAGGTACCAGCGTCAGGTGCATGAACAGCGCGTTTTCACGGCCAATATCAACCGCCAGCTGACGAATCGCTTCCAGGAATGGCAGGGATTCGATATCACCCACGGTACCGCCGATTTCAACCAGCACCACGTCGTGGCCTTCGCCGCCCGCAATAATGCGTTCTTTGATAGCGTTAGTGATGTGTGGGATAACCTGAACGGTAGCACCAAGATAATCACCACGGCGCTCTTTACGCAGAACGTCGGAGTAGATACGGCCTGTCGTGAAGTTGTTACGACGGGTCATTTTAGTGCGGATGAAACGCTCGTAGTGGCCAAGATCCAGATCGGTTTCAGCGCCGTCTTCAGTAACGAACACTTCCCCGTGTTGGATTGGACTCATGGTACCCGGATCGACGTTGATGTACGGATCCAGTTTCATCATGGTCACATTGAGGCCACGGGCTTCAAGAATGGCTGCGAGGGAGGCTGCGGCAATGCCTTTACCCAGAGAGGATACGACCCCGCCGGTCACAAAAATATAGTTCGTTGTCATGCTGAACCTGAGAAGTTAGGGTGAAACGATGGAATAACCAGGACGGGAAAGTAGTATACCCG
The DNA here is from genome assembly GCF_051130085.1 of Enterobacter sp. PTB. Classification (NCBI taxonomy): domain Bacteria; kingdom Pseudomonadati; phylum Pseudomonadota; class Gammaproteobacteria; order Enterobacterales; family Enterobacteriaceae; genus Enterobacter; species Enterobacter sp. PTB. Next base: position 29,532 of record NZ_JBDKEE010000014.1, on the reverse strand, counting down.
AACACGGCGAGCGCCACAAACTTTCATTCTCCGTCTCCTGTCCAGCCAATGACAAACATAAGGAGTGAGAAAATAGCCCCTTTTGGGTAAATGTTTTTGACGCAAATCAAGCGCTTGTCATTTAAAAAATCACACAAATTGCGCTTGATCGCAAAATTTCGTTAGAGATCAGTTTCCTGGCGTTTTACTTCTTGCCAGACTTCTTCCATCGCATCGAGGTCAATTCCGCTCATTTCCAGGCCGCGCGAGGCCACAATCCGCTCAACTTCGCGAAAACGTCGTTCGAACTTAATGTTGGCTTTTTGCAGGGCGGTTTCCGCTTTTACACCCAGATGGCGAGAAAGGTTGACGGTCGCGAACAGCAAATCGCCCATCTCTTCTTCAAGCTTTGCTTCATCTACCACAGCCTGTTGCGCTTCGTGCATCACTTCGTCGATCTCTTCATGCACTTTTTCCAGCACCGGGCCAAGAGACGTCCAGTCAAAGCCAACCGCGGAGCAGCGTTTCTGAATTTTATGCGCCCGCATCAGCGCAGGCAGGTTCAGGGGAATATCATCCAGTGCCGAGTGCTGGGATTTCTCCGCGCGCTCGGCGCTTTTAATCTGTTCCCAGCGCGCCAGTACTTCCGCGCTATCGCCTGCGGTGGCATCGCTAAAGATATGCGGATGACGGCGTTCCAGTTTGTCGCTGATGGCAGCGCAGATGTCGTCGAAGTTAAAACGCCCCTCTTCCTGCGCCATTTGCGCATAGAACACCACCTGGAACAGCAGGTCACCCAGCTCACCACGCAGGTCGTCAAAATCCTCGCGTGAAATGGCGTCCAGCACTTCATAGGTCTCTTCGAGGGTGTACGGGGCGATGGTGGCGAAAGTCTGCTCTTTGTCCCACGGGCAGCCGTTTTCCGGATCGCGCAGGCGTTTCATGATGCCAAGCAGGCGGTCAATTTGGGTCATAATTCTGTCCTGATTAAAAATAAATGCCGGGTAAAGGCCACGCCTTACCCGGCTTACAGAAAGGTGGGCTTACCCGCCGTGCAGACGACGTGCGTCAATCACATCCGGGACCTGGTTCAGTTTGCCAAGCACGCGGCCCAGCACCTGCAGGTTGTAGATTTCGATGGTCATATCGATGGTGGCAAGCTGCTCGCGCGTATCGCTGCGGCTGGCCACGCCCAGCACGTTGACCTTCTCGTTCGCGAGAATGGTCGTAATATCGCGCAGCAGGCCGCTGCGGTCGTTTGCGGTGACGCGAACCACCAGCGAGTACCCCGCCGAGTAGCTCTCGCCCCAGACTGCTTCCACAATACGTTCCGGTGCATGCGACTGCAGCTCGGCAAGCTGGTCGCAGTCTGAACGGTGAATGGAAATCCCGCGTCCCTGAGTGATAAAGCCAACGATATCATCACCCGGGATTGGCTGGCAGCAGCGGGCAATGTGGTGCATCAGATTACCCACCCCTTCCACCACAACGCGGCCATTGTCTTTGCTGCGCTGTTGTGGCGCATAGGTTTTCTGCTGCAGCTGCTTCAGCGCCGCCGCATCCTGCTCCGCCGCGCTTGGCTTGTTGAACTGCGCCTGCAGGAAGTTCACCATCTGATTAAGACGGATATCACCGCCGCCAATCGCCGCCAGCAGTTCATCCAGCTCGTTGAAGTTGTAGCGCGGCAGCAGGAATTTCTCGGCCTCTTTCAGGCTTATGCCGATATGTTCCAGCTCGTCGTCGAGGATCTGGCGACCGGCAAGAATGTTCTTGTCACGATCCTGCTTACGGAACCAGGCGTGAATTTTTGAGCGCCCGCGGCTGGTGGTGACATAGCCCAGGTTCGGGTTAAGCCAGTCACGGCTCGGGTTAGGCTGCTTCTGCGTGATGATTTCAATCTGGTCGCCCATCTGCAGCTGATAGGTAAACGGTACGATACGCCCGCCGATTTTCGCCCCGATGCAGCGGTGCCCCACATCACTGTGGATGTGATAGGCAAAGTCCAGCGGCGTGGAGCCTGCTGGCAGGTCGACCACGTCACCTTTCGGCGTAAAGACGTAGACCCGGTCGTCAAAGACCTGGCTTCGCACTTCATCCAGCATTTCGCCGGAATCCGCCATCTCTTCCTGCCACGCAATCAGCTTACGCAGCCAGGCAATGCGGTCTTCATGACCAGAGCGCACGCCACCTGACGTCCCCTCTTTGTATTTCCAGTGCGCCGCGACGCCAAGCTCAGCGTCCTCGTGCATCTGTTTGGTACGAATTTGAATCTCGACCGTTTTGCCGCCAGGCCCCAGCACCACGGTATGGATAGACTGATAGCCGTTAGGTTTCGGGTTCGCAACATAGTCATCGAACTCATCCGGAAGATGGCGGAAGTGAGTATGTACTATCCCTAACGCGGCGTAGCAATCCTGCAGACGCTCCGCAACGATGCGCACGGCGCGCACGTCAAACAGCTCATCAAAGGCGAGATGTTTCTTCTGCATTTTGCGCCAGATGCTGTAGATGTGCTTGGGTCGACCATAGACTTCGGCCCGCACATTCTCTTCTTTCATTGACTGGCGCAATCCGCTGACGAACTCCTCAATATAGTGCTCGCGGTCAATGCGGCGCTCGTGCAGGAGTTTTGCAATCCGCTTATATTCTGCCGGGTGCAGGTAGCGGAAGCAGTAATCCTCCAGCTCCCATTTCAGTTGACCAATCCCTAAGCGGTTCGCCAGCGGTGCATAGATGTTCGTACACTCTTTCGCGGCCAGTACGCGCTCGTCTTCCGGCGCATCTTTTACTTCGCGCAGGTGGGCAACGCGTTCAGCGAGCTTGATGACCACGCAGCGGAAATCGTCCACCATGGCCAGCAGCATCCGGCGAACGTTATCAACTTGCTCTGAGGAGACGGAATCGGTATGTGCGGCTTTGAGCTGGCGGATTGCCGCCATATCCCGTACGCCGTGGATCAACGCCACGACGGATTGCCCGACGCTGTCGCGCAGCACGTCTTCAGTGACGACATCCGCATCGGCAAGAGGGAACAAAAGCGCGGCCTGCAGCGTTTCGATATCCATGTTCAGCATGGATAAGATTTCAACCATCTCCACGCCGCGCCACAATAACAGTTCGGCGTCAGGATGCCCCAGAGTGGTGCGCTGACAGTAGGCCCAGGTTTCGGTTAAGCGTTCACACGACTGCTGGCTGGAAATCCCCAGACTTGCTATCCATTTTTGTGGGTCAAACTCCCCAGCTTTATTAAGATGTGCACTTCTTACCGCAACCATTGTCCTCTCCTTTAGGGACCAGGGCCTGTCGAAGTCGACAAGCCAAACTAATTAGATGTGCTCAAACAACACCATCGATTCCAGATGCCCAGTGTGCGGGAACATGTCCAGCATTGCCAGACGCTGAATCTGGTAACCCGCACGGATTAATGCCTCACTGTCTCGGGCAAGCGTTGCCGGGTTACAGGAAACATAGACCACGCGCCTGGGCGCGAGTTTAATTATATGTTGCATTACACCCGGTGCACCTGCGCGCGCCGGGTCGAGAAGAATTTTGTCAAACCCCTGCACCGCCCACGGCTGCTGCGTCACATCTTCCTCAAGATTTTGGTGAAAGAATGTCACATTTTGCAAGCCGTTCTGTCGTGCGTTCTCCTGCCCTTTAGCCACCAGCGCCTCAACGCCTTCGACGCCCACAACGCTTGCCGCCTGCCGGGCCAAAGGCAGCGTGAAATTGCCCATTCCGCAGAACAGGTCAAGTACCCGATCGCTCTTCTGCACATCGAGCCATATCAGCGCTTTCTCAATCATTTGCTGATTGACGCCATCATTTACCTGAATGAAATCGCGCGGACTGAACGTTAAGCGTAGCCCGTTTGACGCATACCAGGGCGCTTCACCTGTCAGTTGCTCAAGTATCTCGCTTTGGGGGGCAAGGAAAAGCGCCAGCTCGTGGGAATGCGAAAAGCGTTCCAGTTTTTCGCGATCTTTTTTCGACAGCGGCGCGGTGTGGCGCAGCACCATCAGCGGGCCATTGTTGGCCATGACCAGTTCGACGTGCCCGAGGTGACGAACGCCGTCCAGTCCGCAGAGGCAGGCGTGCACGTCAGGAAGCAATGCCTCAAGACGGGGCACCAAAATGGGGCACTGCCTGATATCGACGATATCGCTGGAGCTGGCTTTGCGAAACCCCATCTCCAGCCGCTCAGTTTTTGGCTGATAGTTCAGGCTCAAACGCGCGCGACGACGATAGCCCCAGGGCTGGTCGGCGATGATCTCGTTGACGTCGTGCTTAAGCAGGCGGGCCAGGGCGCTGCTTTTACTTTTTTGCTGTAATTCTGTGCTGACATGCTGTTGCTGACAGCCACCGCAGACGCCAAAATGCGGGCAGCGAGGCTTCACGCGGTCCGGGCTATCGTTATGACGCTGCTTAACCTGCCCGCGTGCAAACTGGCGTTTATCTTCCGTCAGCGTAATTTCTGCTCGTTCTGTTGGCAGTAAACCTGTTATAAACAGTGTCTTACCATTGTGACGCGCAACCCCCTGGCCAAAGGGATCGAGGTCAGTGGCTTCAACAGTTATGATCTGACGCGTCGTCACGCGTCGCTTTGCAGAGTAGAATTGCGCCATCGCCGAGATTTTTCTCACATAAACATAATTATCCTAATTGTCCCATAACGGAACGCCATGACCAACTACAGCCTGCGCGCGCGCATGATGATTTTGATCCTCGCCCCCACCGTTCTCATCGGTTTGCTGCTGAGTATCTTTTTTGTGGTGCACCGCTATAACGATTTGCAGCGGCAACTGGAAGATGCCGGTGCCAGCATTATCGAACCGCTGGCCGTCTCCAGTGAGTATGGGATGAACCTGCAAAACCGCGAATCGATAGGTCAGTTAATCAGCGTGCTGCACCGCCGTCATTCGGATATCGTGCGTGCCATCTCCGTTTACGACGAGCATAACCGCCTCTTTGTCACCTCGAATTTTCATCTGGATCCAGCGGCCCTGAAAATTCCTGACGGTACGCCCTTCCCGCGCCACCTCACCGTGCTGCGACGCGGCGATATCATGATCCTGCGCACCCCGATTATTTCGGAAAGCTATTCACCCGATGAATCCGCCCAGTCTGACGCCAAATCCAGCGACAATATGCTCGGATATGTGGCGCTGGAGCTGGATCTCAAGTCGGTGCGTCTGCAGCAGTACAAAGAAATTTTCATCTCCGGCGTTATGATGCTGTTCTGTATCGGGATTGCACTTATCTTCGGCTGGCGCCTGATGCGTGACGTGACGGGGCCCATTCGCAACATGGTTAACACCGTCGACCGCATTCGCCGGGGCCAGCTCGACAGCCGGGTGGAAGGGTTTATGCTGGGCGAGCTCGATATGCTCAAAAACGGCATTAACTCGATGGCGATGTCGCTGGCAGCGTATCACGAAGAGATGCAGCACAATGTCGACCAGGCGACCTCTGACCTGCGCGAAACCCTGGAGCAGATGGAGATTCAGAACGTTGAGCTGGATCTGGCGAAAAAACGCGCGCAGGAAGCCGCACGTATCAAATCCGAGTTCCTCGCGAATATGTCCCACGAGCTGCGTACGCCGCTCAATGGCGTGATTGGCTTTACCCGTCTGACGCTAAAAAGCGAGCTGAACCCAACCCAGCGCGATCATCTGCACACCATTGAGCGCTCGGCCAACAACCTGCTGGCGATCATCAACGACGTGCTGGACTTCTCCAAGCTGGAAGCCGGCAAGCTGATCCTGGAGAGCATCCCGTTCCCGCTGCGCAGCACGCTCGATGAAGTGGTGACGCTGCTCGCACACTCGTCGCACGATAAAGGCCTGGAGCTGACGCTCAACATTAAAAATGACGTGCCGGACAACGTCATTGGCGACCCGCTGCGCCTGCAGCAGGTGATTACAAACCTTGTCGGTAACGCCATCAAATTCACCGAAAGCGGCAACATTGATATTCTGGTGGAAAAGCGCTCCATCAGTAATAACAAGGTTCAGATTGAAGTTCAGATCCGCGATACCGGCATCGGTATTCCGGAGCGGGATCAGTCCCGTCTGTTCCAGGCGTTTCGTCAGGCCGATGCAAGCATTTCCAGACGTCATGGCGGCACGGGGCTGGGGCTGGTTATCACACAGAAACTGGTTAAGGAGATGGGGGGAGATATCTCTTTCCACAGCCAGCCAAACCGGGGCTCCACGTTCTGGTTCCATATCAATCTGGACCTTAACCCGAACGTGCTGACCGACGGTCCGGTAACCAATTGCCTGAAAGGAATGCGCCTTGCCTACGTTGAGCCGAACGCCGCAGCGGCGCAGTGTACGCTTGATATCTTAAGCACCACGCCGCTGGAGGTGATCTACAGCCCTACCTTCTCAGCGCTTGCCGTGGAGCATTACGACATCCTGCTGTTGGGGGTCCCGGTCACCTTTACCGGCGAGCTCACCATGCAACAGGAACGGCTGGCGAAAGCCGCATCGATGACCGACTACCTGCTGCTGGCCCTGCCGTGTCATGCCCAGATCAATGCAGAAGAGTTAAAAAATGACGGGGCCGCCGCCTGCCTGCTTAAGCCACTTACCGCGACCCGCCTGCTGCCAGCACTGACGGAATACTGTCGTCTGAGCCAGCACGCCCTGCCGCTGATTGACGATGAACAAAAATTGCCGATGAGCGTAATGGCGGTGGATGATAATCCGGCCAACCTGAAGCTGATTGGCGTGTTGCTTGAAGATCAGGTTCAGCACGTAGAGCTGTGTACCAGCGGTGCGCAGGCGGTTGAGCATGCGAAACAGATGCAGTTCGATTTAATTCTGATGGATATTCAAATGCCCGGCATGGATGGCATTCGTGCCTGCGAGCTGATCCGTCAGCTCCCGCATCAGCAGCAAACGCCGGTGATTGCGGTCACCGCCCACGCGATGGCCGGTCAGAAAGAGAAGCTGCTGAGCGCCGGAATGAATGATTATCTGGCCAAACCTATCGACGAAGAGAAGCTGCACAGCCTGCTGTTACGCTATAAGCCGGGGCATATCGGCGGAACGTACACGGTATCGTCCGAACCGGTGGAAATCAGCGTCAATCAAAACGCCACCTTTGACTGGCAGCTTGCGCTGCGCCAGGCGGCGGGTAAGCCTGATTTGGCCCGCGATATGCTGCAAATGCTGGTCGCGTTTCTGCCGGAAATTCGTAATAAGGTCGAAGAGCAGCTGGTGGGTGAAAACCCGGAAGATCTGCTGGAAGCCATTCATAAGCTGCACGGTAGCTGCGGCTACAGCGGTGTGCCGCGGCTGAAGAATCTCTGCCAGCTGCTGGAGCAACAGCTTCGCGCGGGCACGCCGGAAACAGATCTTGAACCGGAATTTCTGGAGCTGCTGGACGAGATGGATAATGTGACGCGGGAAGCCATGAAGGTGTTAGGTAACTAGCGTTGCCCTCTCCCGCCGGGAGAGGGCAAACAGGATTGCCCGCCGTTCAGAGCCTGAACGCCTGCCCCACTTTCAGCACTGCAGCGATATTGCGTGCGGCCATCCGCACATTGTCGCTGGCATTTTCCAGCGCGTCCTCCAGCGAACAGATGGTATAAATCACGCTGAATACCGCGTCGATGCCGTGATTATGTACCACCCCGACATCCGCCGTCAGGCTACCCGCAATACCGATGACCGGTTTATTAAAGCGTTTAGCCACCTTCGCGACGCCCACCGGCACTTTGCCGTGGATCGTCTGGCTGTCAATGCGCCCTTCTCCCGTAATCACCAGATCGGCGTTAGCCACCTGCTCTGCCAGATGCAGCGCATCGGTGACAATCTCAATCCCCTGACGAAGCTGCGCACCGCAGAAAGCGTAGAGTGCCGCCCCCATCCCACCCGCCGCACCGCCGCCGGCAAGGTTGATGACGTCGATATCCAGATCCCGGGCAATGACCTGCGCGTAATGCGCCAGGGCGTTATCCAGGGTCACAATCATCTCCGGCGTGGCGCCTTTTTGCGGGCCAAAGACCGCGGATGCCCCTTCGTCGCCGGTGAGCGGATTAGTGACGTCACAGGCGACTTCAATCCGGCACTCCGCCAGACGGTTATCCAGCCCGCTCAGGTCGATACGGGCCAGTTTTGCCAGCTCGCCGCCCCCCTGTCCAAGGGGCTGCTCGTTGGTATCCAGCAGCTTTACCCCCAGCGCCTGCACCATGCCGGCACCACCGTCATTGGTGGCACTGCCGCCAATGCCAATAATAATATGCTTAACGCCCGCATCCAGCGCGTGCCGGATAAGCTCGCCGGTCCCCCAGGAGGTGGTAAGAAGGGGATTGCGTTGCGAAGGCGCGACCAGCTCCAGACCGCTTGCCGCCGCCATTTCAATAAACGCGCTCTGTTCGTCACCGGAGATGCCATAGAACCCGTCCACAGGCTCACCCAGCGGGCCTGAGACAGAGGCATGGACAATGCGCCCCTGCGTCGCCGCCACCATAGCTTCTACGGTACCTTCTCCACCATCGGCGACCGGCAATTTCACAAAGTCAGCCGCGGGGAAAATCTCGCGAAAACCCTGCTCAATCGCGGTGGCTACCTCAAGGGCACTCAGGCTTTCCTTATACGAATCCGGTGCGATAACAATCTTCATAAGCCATCCTTACGCATAGTCATTACGTTAAGCATACACCACGTAAACGACCGCCCATGGGAGCGGTCCCAATGCGTTTATCGTACCATGCACGGGCGTTTATTGTCGAATTTCCAGTCAGGTATCAAATATTGCATGGCCATCGCATCGTCGCGTGCCCCCAGACCATGTTTTTGATACAGCTCGTGGGCTTTCATCACCTGATCCATATCCAGCTCAATGCCCAGACCCGGCGTGGTTGGCACCTGCACCATGCCTCCTTTGATCTCAAACGGCTCTCTGGTCAGTCGCTGATTTCCTTCCTGCCAGATCCAGTGGGTATCGATAGCGGTGATCGTGCCCGGTGCAGCAGCGGCCACGTGGGTGAACATTGCCAGCGAGACATCAAAGTGGTTATTGGAGTGCGAGCCCCAGGTCAGGCCAAATTCATGACACATCTGTGCCACACGCACCGACCCCTGCATCGTCCAGAAGTGGGGGTCTGCCAGCGGAATATCGACAGACTGTAACGACAGGGTGTGCCCCATCTGACGCCAGTCGGTGGCAATCATATTGGTCGCAGTGGGTAAACCGGTGGCACGACGGAATTCCGCCATCACTTCACGGCCCGAGAAGCCCTGCTCAGCCCCGCACGGATCTTCCGCGTACGCCAGCACGCCTTTCAGTTGTTTACCAATGCGGATAGCTTCATCCAGAGACCAGGCACCGTTCGGGTCGAGCGTGACGCGCGCCTGCGGGAAACGTTTTGCCAGTGCGGTAATGGCTTCCGCCTCCTGTTCACCCGCAAGCACGCCGCCCTTCAGTTTGAAATCGTTAAAGCCATATTTTTCGTACGCGGCTTCCGCCAGGCGCACCACCGCATCCGGGGTCATCGCTTCTTCGTGGCGGAGTCGGTACCAGTCACATTGTTCATCCGCCTGGTTCTGGTACGGCAGCGGCGTCAGCGTACGGTCACCAACGAAGAACAGATAGCCCAGCATTTCCACTTCACTGCGCTGCTGGCCTTCGCCCAGCAGCGACGCAACGTTAACGCCCAGGTGTTGGCCCAGCAGATCCAGCATCGCGGCTTCGATACCGGTGACCACGTGAATGGTGGTTCGCAGGTCGAAGGTTTGCAGACCACGACCGCCGGCATCACGGTCAGCGAAGGTGCTTCGCACGGTATTGAGGATATTTTTATATTCGCCCAGCGTTTTTCCCACCACCAGCGGAGCGGCCTCTTCCAGCGTTTTGCGGATCTTCTCACCACCGGGGATTTCACCGACGCCGGTATGCCCGGAGTTATCGTTGATAATGACAATATTGCGGGTGAAAAACGGCGCATGCGCTCCGCTCAGGTTCATCAACATGCTGTCATGGCCGGCGACCGGAATGATCTGCATGGAAGTGACTACAGGGGTAGTAAAAGTACTCATCGTTCAATCCTTTTATCAGTGACGTCCAAAAACAGGGCGCTTACGATCAAATGTCCAGCCGGGGTTCAGGTACTGCATCGGCCCCGCGTCGTTACGCGCGCCGCCTGGCAGTTTTTTATACGCCTCATGCGCGTGATGAACCTGATCCCAGTCAAGCTCAACGCCCAGCCCCGGTGCATCTGGTACGGCAATCTTGCCATTTTTGATTACCAGCGGTTCTTTCGTCAGGCGGGCTTCTCCCTCCTGCCAAATCCAGTGGGTATCAATGGCGGTCGGGTTGCCCGGAGCCGCCGCGCCAACGTGCGTAAACATCGCCAGCGAAATGTCGAAATGGTTGTTGGAGTGACAACCCCAGGTCAGTCCCCAGTCGTCGCAGAGCTGTGCGACGCGAACGGCACCTGAGAGTGTCCAGAAATGCGGGTCCGCCAGCGGAATATCGACCGCGTTCAGCATCACCGCGTGGCCCATTTCACGCCAGTTGGTGGCGATCATATTAGTGGCCACCGGTAGACCGGTGGCACGCCGGAATTCCGCCATCACTTCACGACCGGAGAAGCCCTGCTCGGCCCCGCACGGGTCCTCCGCGTAGGTCAACACGTCGTCCAGCCCTTTGCATAAGGCAATGGCCTCATCCAGCAGCCATGCACCGTTCGGATCCACCGTGATGCGCGCATCCGGGAAGCGTTTTTTGAGCGCGCGGGCAGTTTCAATCTCCTGCTCGCCGGGCAATACGCCGCCTTTCAGCTTGAAATCTTTAAATCCGTAGCGATCCTGCGCGGCTTCCGCCAGCCGAACCACCGCCTCACCGGAAAGTGCCTCCTGGTGACGCAGGTGATACCACTCGTGGTCGCCAGGGGAATGCGCCAGATAAGGCAGGTCGGTTTTGTTGCGATCGCCAACATAAAACAGATAACCGAGCACCGTCACCGCGTCGCGCTGTTTTCCTGGCCCCAGCAGTTCGCAGACCGGAACCTTCAGCGCCTTACCCAGTAAATCAAGCAGCGCAGCCTCCAGCGCGGCGACAGCGTTGACGCGCAGTTCGAACGTCCAGGCGCCTTTGCCGAACGTGTCAAAGTCTGCCGACTGATTGCCCTTGTGCACCCGCTGCACCACGTTATTGAGGCGAGCTACCTCTTTCCCGACGACCAGCGGAATGGCGTCTACCAGCGTCTGGTGGATAACCTCGCCACCCGGCGCTTCCCCAACGCCGGTGTGGCCCGCGGAGTCCGTCAGCACCACGATATTACGGGTAAACCAGGCGTTATGTGCGCCACCGATGTTGAGCAGCATACTGTCCTGTCCGGCCACCGGTATGACCTTCATGTCGGTAATCACCGGGCTTGATTGAGTCGTCATCAGCCGCGCTCCACTACAGGTTTAAGTTCCACGCGCTTGATATCACCCACCAGAACCAGGTAGCTCAGGACCGCCACCAGCGCGTGTACGCCAACGTAAATCAGCGCGCCGTTGAAGGAGCCGGTGGTTCCCACGATGTAGCCGATGGCAATGGGGGTCACAATCCCGGAGATGTTGCCAAACATGTTGAACAGTCCACCGCTCAGGCCGCTGATCTCTTTCGGTGCGGTATCCGCCATGACCGCCCAGCCGAGGGCACCGATCCCTTTACCGAAGAAGGCCATCGCCATAAAGCCAATAATCATCCACTCAGCGCTGACATAGTTACAGAACACCATGGTCATGGAGAGCAGCATGCCGAGCACAATCGGCGTTTTACGCGCGATATTCAAAGAGCCTGTACGGCGCATCAGCCAGTCGGAAATCACGCCCCCCAGCACACCCCCTACAAAACCGCAGATAGCCGGGACTGACGCCACAAAGCCCGCTTTCAGGATCGACATCCCGCGCGCCTGCACCAGGTAAACCGGGAACCAGGTGATGAAGAAGTAGGTTAAGGCGTTAATGCAATACTGGCCCAGATAGATGCCGATCATCATGCGCGAGCCGACGAGCTGTTTGATCTGCGCCCATTTCTGGCTGAACGGTACTTTTGCTTTTGCCGATTTCTGATCCATGTTGATCAGCGCCCCGCCTTCAGCAATGTACTCCAGCTCTTTTTTATTCACGCCGGGATGCTGGTTCGGTTCGTGGATCACTTTCAGCCAGACGAAGCTAATGATGATCCCAAGCCCACCCATAAAGAAGAAGACATGTGACCAGCCCACTTCATGCGTCAGCCAGCCCATAATGGGTGCAAAGATCACCGTCGCAAAGTATTGCGCAGAGTTAAAAATTGCTACCGCCGTTCCCCTCTCCTGCGCCGGGAACCACGCCGCCACAATACGGCTGTTACCGGGGAAGGAAGGTGCTTCGGCTAAGCCCACCAGGAAGCGCAGGGTGAAGAGCGCAACGATGATGCCAAATCCGTTGAACACATCGACGAAGCCCTGCAACAGGGTAAATGCCGACCAGATGAAGATGGACCAGAAATAGACGCGTTTGGAGCCAAAACGATCAAGCAGCCAGCCGCCAGGAATTTGGCCGATAACGTAGGCCCATGAAAATGCGGAGAAAACGTAGCCCATGCCAACCGGATCAAGACCGATGTCTTTTGCCATTTCAGAACCGGCAATCGACAGCGTGGCACGGTCACCATAGTTAAAGGATGTGACGATAAACAGCATCACCACTATCCAGTAGCGCGCATTTGTGCGCTTCTCAGCGCTGCTCGCCGCGTGGCTTAATGTACTCATTGTTGCACTCCTGAATCCAGGCTCTCGCCAGTTCATTCTGTACAGCACCGGTAGGGTAACCAGAATGAGGGTTAGTATTTGGCAGTTTTGGTACGGCTTGATGCCGTTTTATAGTGCGCACTGCCTTTTTGATGACTGACCGGAAAAGTATAGGGAGAAGTGCCTCTGTCCCTCACCGTGCATGAACACAACATTGAGGGGTCAATAAGAAGTTGTTTGGGGCATAAGCCCAAAGCAGTGGAAGGTAGTTCACGGAATTCGCCGGAAGGCGGGAGAAAAGCAAAACGGTAACCGACGTTACCGTTTTGTGTTTGCGCTCGCGCCACGTGGGCGCGGGGGCCCGGGTATGCGAAGGGCTGCCCGGCCAGAGGGTTATTTAAGCAGCGTTGCCCAGTGTTCAACCCACGGGTTCGATTCACTCTCTGGCTCAGGGTGTTCACCGGCATCAATCAGCAGCATCTCACCGACGCGTTGCGCGCTCTGTTCCTGCAAAAGCGCATCGAACAGCTTACCACCGCCGCAGAAATTGGCGTAAGAACTGTCGCCCAGAGCAATGATGCCGTAGTGAACATCCGGCTGATAGCCAAGCTGATCCTTGATTGCCTGGAAAAGCGGCACGATGCTGTCCGGCAGATCGCCCTGCCCGGTAGTGGAGGTAACCACCAGAATGTATTTATCTTTGTACTTTTCCCAGTCTGCCAGTTCCGGGTCTTCATAGACCGTGGCTTTATGGCCCTGACCTGCGAGTATCGCCTCAGCCTCTTCTGCTACCAGCAGCGAGTTGCCGTACATTGTGCCGACAAAAATGCCCACTTCAGCCATGATGTATTTCCTTGATTATTGCGCGTGCTGTTCATCCTGGACGTTGCCCGATACAAACTCAACCCTTTCATTTTCGGGGAGTTGCCCCAGCCAGCCAAACTGTGACAGCGCCTGCATCCAGACGTTGTCCAGCCCCGCATGGAGAGTCAGCGGTTCGCCGGTAAACGGGTGCGTCAGGCTCAGTTCACTGGCATGTAGCATCAGGCGGTCGCAGCCAAAATGTTCGGCAGCACTGCGGTTCTGGCGCAAATCGCCGTGCTTGCTGTCACCGATAATCGGATGACGCAGATGTTTCAGGTGACGGCGGAGCTGGTGTTTGCGCCCGGTTTTGGGCAACAGCTCAACCAGACTGTAGCGGGTGGTTGGAAACTTGCTGGTTGCCACCGGCATTTCCGTGGTCGCCATGCCGCGGTAATCCGTCACGGCAGGCTGCGGGCCTTTGTCATCGCGGGCAAATTTATCGGCAATCTTGTCCAGCTCTTCCACCAGCGGATAATCGAGCGTGGCGCTCTCCGTCAGCCAGCCACGAACGATCGCGTGGTAGCGTTTCTGGATCTGGTGCTGTTCAAACTGCTGCGACAGCAGGCGGCCCGCTTCGCTGGAAAGCCCCATCAGCAACACACCGGAGGTTGGCCTGTCGAGACGATGAGCCGTAAAGACGTACTGACCAATCTGGTCGCGCACGGTTTGCATCACCACCACTTTTTCATCGCGGTCCAGCCAGCTTCGGTGCACCAGCCAGCCAGACGGTTTGTTTACCGCGACCAGCCACTCATCCTGATAGAGGATCTCAAGCGTCATGCATCTTCACCGACAAACACAGCATCCAGCTTTTCCAGCTCAATCAGCATGACATCGCGCGCAGGGTGGGTCGCGTCCAGCGCCATTTCATAATAAGGCGCAACAGCGAACGCCTGCGGCAGCGGGTGGCCGCCGTCGAGCAGCGCGTGCATGCGTGGAATTAATACCCACTGGAGCCATTCGAACGGTGCCAGCGTATCCAGACAGAACGGCTGAGTGCTTGCGAAGGCTTCTGGCTGCGGCGCGGTCTCCTGCCACAGCTGATGTTGGCGCAATAATGCCTCGATGGCGTGCAACCGGGCACGAACGCTATCGTGTTGCGTCATAGTAACCTCAACTGAAAAAGTGAACGGCGCGCAGCATAGCATTGCAGGATACAGAAATAAAAAAAGGGAGCACTGTAAAAACAGTGCTCCCGGTTCGTTCCGCAGCAATCCAGCTACAATTCGTGCTCCCTGCTCATCCGTGACAACTTTTCCTGAAGCCCGAAGGTCTGGTCATCCTTCACCTTATGCATCCTGCTCACATCGTCCTGATGTGTTTGTTTCATCCTGAAACGTCCTGGCCATCCTGACCCACCGACCATCCTGACCGGCTCTCATTCTCCCTTCCTGGAGGTGTCCCTTACGCATCCTGCGCGATCCTTTTGCTTCATCCTGAAGCCTTCCTGCAGCGTCATCCTGACGTGTTCCTGGTGAGAAACGCCATCATCCTGATGTTCGTTTCTCGTGTCGGCGTCCTGTCGACACAACTAGAATCCGCTATTCTGCTTCGTCTTACAACCCATGCTGGCAGCGCTGTAAGCCGTCCCGTGCCCCCCTGGACGCGGCGATATCTCATTAACGTATTGAAAAATAGAGTAATGTTAATCTTAATTAAATAAGGCAATACTGAATGATCCAGCGATCTCTCACAACTCTGTAAGAGATCTCTCACACGCGCGATGGCATCGTGGATTACAGAAGTGGCTCAAGTCGGGTGAGGAATTCCGCAAGTGAGGGGGCGAGAGTCTCGCGATTGCGGGTACCGATGGTCTCTTTAACCACTTCACCAGACAGGTTGCAGACTGAGATAACGTCCAGTTCACTGTCCAGCGTGGCAATAAAGAGCGTCGGAGAAAGCTTAAGGCGTTTTTGCGTGACCAGATGACCAATCAGGTTTTCCTGAACACGCTGCAGATCGTCTTCACTCCAGGTCTGCAACAGCGTCAGCGTGATATCAGCAAATCGCGCAGGCATATCCCCTGCAAATTGCGTGGTATAAAACGCGTGAACCGCTGGTTGTACCACAATGTCCATTGCCCGTTCAACCGCATTTACATTTTGCTCACCCGTCGGGGATTGCGGTTGCCAGATAACGTAATCATCCGGAGAAGAGATAATACACGGCGAAGGTACACCATATAAGTCAGTGCTTTGCGGCCAAGTGCCGTGCGTTTCATGCCATGCATCGCAATAGCGGGTCGTGAAGGCAGTGAGGGCATTTGCAGTTTCGATGTCCACCGATTTCTCTCTTCTTGTAAGACAGGATAAACTCAGCCCATAAGTGTACCTGTAAAGTGGCTATGAAACATGTCTTACGAAAATCATCAGGCGTTAACGGGCTTAACGCTGGGTAAATCGACCGATTACCGCGACACCTACGATGCAAGCCTGCTGCAGGGCGTACCGCGCAGTCTGAATCGCGATCCTCTGGGCCTGCGCGCTGACGCGCTGCCGTTTGTTGGCGGTGATATCTGGACGCTGTACGAGCTCTCCTGGCTCAACGCCCGCGGTCTGCCGCAGGTTGCTGTGGGCCATGTTGAACTGGATTATGCCAGCCAGAATCTGGTGGAATCCAAAAGCTTTAAGCTCTATCTCAACAGCTTTAACCAGACCAAATTCGACAGTCAGGAAGAGGTTCAGCATACCCTGGAGCGGGATTTAAGCGCCTGCGCACAGGGCAAGGTGAGCGTGTCACTCTATCGTCTCAATGAGCTGGAAGGGCAGCCTGTTGCTCACTTCAACGGCACCTGCATCGACGATCAGGATATCGCAGTGGATAATTACGAATTCAGTACCGATTACCTCGAAAATGCGGCGAGCGGAAAGATCGTTGAAGAGACGCTGGTAAGTCATTTACTGAAATCCAACTGCCTGATCACCCATCAGCCGGACTGGGGCTCCGTGCAGATCCAGTATCGCGGTCCGAAGATTGACCGGGAAAAACTGCTGCGCTACCTGGTGTCGTTCCGCCATCACAACGAATTCCACGAGCAGTGCGTGGAGCGCATCTTTAATGATATTCAGCGTTTCTGTCATCCCGAAACGTTAAGCGTTTATGCGCGCTACACCCGCCGTGGTGGTCTGGATATCAATCCATGGCGCACCAACACGGACTTTGTGCCTGCCACCGGCCGTCTTGTACGCCAGTAACCTAAATATTTTCGCAATATGCGCGGTCTATTCCGCGCTTTAGGTTGTGAAACGTCGTAAGCCAGGGCTATTGTAATCAACAGGGAAAGACGATAATCGTCCCGTAAGGAGCTCACTTGATTACACATATTAGCCCTCTTGGCTCAATGGATATGTTGTCGCAGCTGGAAGTGGACATGCTTAAACGCACGGCCAGCAGCGATCTTTATCAATTGTTTCGTAACTGTTCACTTGCCGTACTGAACTCCGGAAGCCTGACCGACAACAGTAAAGAGCTGCTGTCCCGCTTCGAAAGCTTTGATATCAACGTGCTGCGCCGCGAGCGTGGCGTGAAACTTGAAGTGATCAACCCGCCGGAAGAGGCCTTTGTGGACGGGCGCATCATTCGCTCCCTTCAGGCCAACCTGTTTGCCGTGCTGCGTGACATCCTGTTTGTTAACGGGCAGATCCACAACGCAGGCCGCTTCCAGCATCTCGACCTGGAAAGCTCGGTACATATCACCAATCTGGTGTTCTCCATTTTACGTAACGCCCGCGCCCTGCACGTGGGCGAAGCCCCTAATATGGTCGTCTGCTGGGGTGGTCACTCGATTAACGAAACCGAATATCTCTATGCCCGTCGGGTAGGAAACCAGCTCGGCCTGCGTGAGCTGAATATCTGTACCGGCTGTGGTCCCGGGGCGATGGAAGCGCCGATGAAAGGCGCGGCAGTGGGACACGCTCAGCAGCGTTACAAAGAAGGGCGCTTTATCGGCATGACCGAGCCGTCGATCATCGCCGCTGAGCCACCTAACCCGCTGGTTAACGAACTGATTATTATGCCGGATATCGAGAAACGCCTTGAGGCGTTTGTCCGTATCGCCCACGGGATAATCATCTTCCCGGGCGGCGTGGGAACCGCAGAAGAGCTGCTCTACCTGCTGGGTATTCTGATGAACCCGGCTAACAAAGATCAGGTTCTGCCGTTGATCCTGACCGGGCCGAAAGAGAGCGCTGACTACTTCCGCGTACTGGACGAGTTTATCGTGCATACGCTGGGGGAAACCGCGCGTCGTCACTATCGCATCATCATTGACGATGCGGCAGAAGTGGCGCGTCAGATGAAAAAAGCGATGCCGCTGGTTAAAGAGAACCGTCGCGACACCGGAGATGCCTACAGCTTTAACTGGTCAATCCGCATCGCGCCGGACCTGCAGATCCCGTTCGAACCCTCGCACGAAAACATGGCCAACCTGAAACTGTACCCGGACCAGCCGGTAGAAGTCCTGGCTGCCGACCTGCGACGCGCCTTCTCCGGCATCGTGGCGGGTAACGTGAAAGAGATGGGTATCCGTGCTATCGAGAAGTATGGTCCGTATAAGATCCATGGCGATCGCGAAATGATGCGCCGCATGGATGACATGCTGCAGGGCTTTGTTGCCCAGCACCGCATGAAGCTACCCGGGTCAGCGTACATTCCTTGCTACGAAATCTGCACGTAACATTTTCACTCTCCTGATAAAAGCCGGGCCACGATGCTGTGGGGCCCGGCTTTTTTATTACCGAAACAACTCATAGATATTGCTTATACCTTTTACAAACTCTGACACCACGCAAACGATTACCTCGTTTTTACAACCGTAAATTATCAGCCTTAAACTAAATTACCTGCCAGAAAATCCTAAAAACCCATTTCTTTACAGCGTAAGACACCTATCTTCGCGGGTGCTCTTTTAGCTCACATGTTGTTGATGGTAGCCTTCGCGCCCGTAAATCCTATTCGATGTTTTTTTAATAGATAAATGGTCTAAAGATGCCCACATCAAAAGTGGATTATTGCAATTGGGATCGGGATCACTGATAGATTCATAACGAGAATGTATCTTTCCGCCCGCCAATAGTTACGGGCGAAAATTATTAAAAAACCGTCACTGAACGAATTTCATATTACCGTCAGGCACTTTTTCATCGGATTTGACTACAAACCTGACAATTTGCTTCCTCCAGGAGATACAGATGGAAACCACTCAAACCAGCACCATTGCTTCGATTGAATCCCGAAGTGGTTGGCGCAAATCAGATACCATGTGGATGCTTGGCCTTTACGGCACAGCTATCGGCGCTGGTGTATTGTTCCTTCCTATTAACGCAGGCGTCGGCGGTCTGATTCCGCTGATCATCATGGCTATCATTGCCTTCCCGATGACCTACTTTGCGCACCGCGGCCTGACCCGCTTCGTGCTGTCCGGTAAAAATCCTGGCGAAGACATTACTGAAGTCGTTGAAGAACATTTCGGCGTGGGCGCAGGTAAACTGATTACCCTGCTCTACTTCTTCGCGATTTACCCTATTTTGCTGGTTTACAGCGTTGCAATCACTAACACCGTTGAAAGCTTCATGCTGCACCAGCTGCACATGACGCCACCACCGCGTGCCATTCTGTCTCTGATCCTGATTGTGGGCATGATGACCATTGTCCGTTTCGGTGAGCAGATGATCGTGAAAGCGATGAGCATCCTGGTGTTCCCGTTTGTGGCTGCACTGATGGTACTGGCGCTGTATCTGATTCCACAGTGGCACGGTGCCGCGCTGGAAACGCTCTCCCTGAGCAGCGCATCTGCGACCGGTAACGGCCTGCTGATGACCCTGTGGCTGGCGATCCCGGTGATGGTATTCTCCTTTAACCACTCACCGATCATCTCCTCCTTCGCAGTGGCGAAGCGTGAAGAGTACGGCGACGGTGCAGAGAAGAAGTGCTCCAGCATCCTGGCGCGTGCACACATCATGATGGTGCTGACCGTTATGTTCTTCGTCTTCAGCTGTGTACTGAGCCTCTCCCCGGCGGATCTGGCGGCAGCGAAAGAGCAGAACATCACCATTCTGTCTTACCTGGCGAACCACTTTAACGCACCGGTCATCGCGTGGATGGCACCTATCATCGCGATCATCGCCATTACCAAATCCTTCCTCGGCCACTACCTGGGCGCACGTGAAGGCTTCAACGGTATGGTGATTAAATCTCTGCGCGGTAAAGGCAAGAGCATTGAAGTCAACAAACTGAACAAGATGACCGCGCTGTTCATGCTGGTCACCACCTGGGCAGTTGCCACGCTGAACCCAAGCATCCTGGGCATGATTGAAACCCTGGGCGGCCCGGTTATCGCGATGATTCTGTTCCTGATGCCGATGTACGCGATTCAGAAAGTACCTGCCATGCGCAAGTACAGCGGTCAGATTAGCAATATCTTCGTGGTTATCATGGGGCTTATCGCTATCTCCGCAATCTTCTACTCCCTGTACACCATGTTCTGATTATCACCCGCGCCGTCTCAGGACGGCGCACTCCTCCCCCTCTGACTGAAAGCAATGGACGCATCATGATTAGCGTATTCGATATTTTCAAAATCGGTATTGGTCCTTCCAGCTCTCACACCGTCGGACCAATGAAAGCCGGTAAGCAGTTCACGGATGACTTGATTGCGCGCGGCATTTTGCACGACGTAACCCGCGTGGTTGTCGATGTGTACGGCTCTCTCTCCCTGACAGGTAAGGGCCACCATACCGATATCGCCATTATCATGGGCCTGGCAGGAAACCTGCCGGATACCGTTGATATTGATGCGATCCCTGGTTTCATCCAGGACGTCAATACCCACGGTCGCCTGCTGCTGGCAAATGGCGAACATGAAGTGGAATTCCCGGTTGATCATTGCATGAATTTCCATGCAGACAACCTGTCACTGCACGAAAACGGAATGCGTATTACCGCACTGGCAGGCGACAAAGCGGTATACAGCCAGACTTACTACTCTATCGGCGGCGGGTTTATCGTCGACGAAGACCACTTTGGTGAAACCAGCACATCTTCCGTTGACGTGCCTTATCCGTACAAAACCGCGGCAGATCTTCAGCGTCACTGCCAGGAAACGGGGCTCTCCCTTTCCGGCCTGATGATGAAAAACGAGCTGGCCCTGCACAGCAAAGCGGAACTGGAGCAGCACTTCACCAGCGTCTGGGAAGTCATGCGCGGCGGTATCGAACGCGGGATCACTACCGAAGGCGTTCTGCCCGGTAAGCTTCGCGTACCACGCCGTGCGGCAGCGCTGCGTCGGATGCTCGTGAGCACCGACAAAACGACCACGGACCCTATGGCGGTCGTTGACTGGATCAATATGTTCGCGCTGGCGGTAAACGAAGAGAACGCTGCGGGTGGCCGCGTGGTGACAGCACCGACTAACGGCGCCTGCGGTATCGTTCCGGCGGTACTGGCGTACTACGACAAGTTTATCCGCGAAGTGAACGCCAACTCGCTGGCACGCTACCTGCTGGTCGCCAGTGCGATTGGTTCACTGTACAAGATGAACGCCTCCATTTCCGGTGCAGAAGTAGGCTGTCAGGGTGAAGTTGGCGTCGCCTGCTCCATGGCTGCGGCGGGTCTGGCAGAACTGCTGGGCGCAAGCCCGACACAGGTCTGTATTGCGGCTGAAATCGGCATGGAACATAACCTGGGCTTGACCTGCGACCCGGTTGCCGGACAGGTACAGGTGCCTTGCATCGAGCGTAACGCCATCGCCTCCGTGAAGGCGGTCAACGCCGCACGTATGGCGCTGCGTCGTACCAGTGAACCGCGCGTTTGCCTCGATAAAGTTATCGAAACCATGTACGAAACAGGTAAAGATATGAACGCCAAATACCGCGAAACATCTCGCGGCGGTCTGGCGATGAAGATTGTGACCTGCGATTGAGCCTTTCAGGAAGCCTCGTTTTGCGAGGCTTCTTCCTGTTTTCCCCACCGCACATAGTTTCCCACCGCTGACAATGTTACCCTTCCCCCATTAAACAGAAGGGAGATTATCTGTGGCTGTTCATTTGCTTATCGTCGATGCGCTCAACCTCATTCGCCGGATCCATGCGGTGCAAGGTACACCCTGTAAGGACACGTGTCTGCACGCGCTGGAGCAACTTATCCGCCATAGCGAACCGACCCATGTGGTTGCCGTTTTTGATGACGAAGCGCGTAACAGCGGCTGGCGACACCAGCGCCTTCCCGACTACAAGGCCGGGCGCGCACCGATGCCTGACGATTTGCATGCCGAAATGCCGGCCATTCGCGCCGCCTTTGAACAGCGCGGCGTTCCCTGCTGGGGAGCCCATGGCAATGAAGCCGATGATCTGGCCGCCACGTTAGCCGTCAAGGTCGCGAACGCCGGGCATCAGGCCACCATCGTCTCAACCGATAAAGGCTACTGCCAGCTGCTTTCGCCCACCGTCCGCATCCGCGATTACTTCCAGAAGCGCTGGCTTGATGCCCCCTTTATCGCCAGTGAGTTTGGCGTCTCGCCGGAACAACTTCCTGACTACTGGGGGCTGGCCGGAATAAGCAGCTCGAAGGTTCCGGGAGTGGCAGGCATCGGGCCGAAGAGTGCCGCCCAACTGCTGACGGATTTTCAGAGTCTGGAAGGGATTTACGCCAGGCTGGACGAGGTCCCGGAAAAATGGCGCAAGAAGCTGGAGGCGCATAAAGAGATGGCCTTTATCTGCCGGGATGTGGCGACGTTACAGACGGATTTGCAGCTGGACGGGAACTTGCAGCAGTTGCGCTTAGAACGTTAAATCGTTTTCAGATGAATCGCCCGGCAAGCAAAACGCCACCGGGCAATGTAACGCGTATTATCGCTCGTCGCGACGTCCGCCGACAGCAGCCCACCAGCGACGAATGTGCACCGTCACTTCTTCGCGGTCGTGATACAGCTGGCGCGCCTGAATCTCCACGTTAATGCCGTGCTCATCCATTTGCGCCTGGATATAGGCCAGGTTTTGCGAGACTTCCTCATAGCGCTTTTTCATCGGTAGCTTGAGGTTAAAGATAGTCTCACGGCACCAGCCGTTCACCAGCCAGGAGGCCATCAGCGCGGCCACTTTTGCCGGCTTCTCAACCATATCGCATACCATCCAGGAGATGTTGTTGCGGGTGGGACGATAGCGGAAACCATCTTCACGCAGCCAGGTGACCTGTCCGGTATCCATCAGGCTTTGGGCCATCGGGCCGTTATCAACCGAAGAGACCCACATGTTGCGTTTCACCAGTTGATAGGTCCAGCCGCCCGGACACGCGCCGAGATCGACCGCGTACATGCCGTTCGCCAGACGCTCATCCCACTCATCCGCCGGGATAAACACGTGGAACGCCTCTTCCAGCTTCAGGGTCGAACGGCTTGGCGCATCTGAAGGGAATTTCAGCCGCGGAATGCCCATGAAGAAGGGAGAGTTGTTATTGGTGTAGGAGTAACCCGTATAGCAGCAGCCGGGGGCGATAAAGAATATATGCACCACCGGACGTTTTGGCGTTTCGTAGTTTGTCAGCACGCCTGCGTCACGCAGTGCAGCGCGCAGCGGTACGGTGAACTTACGGCAGAACTTCATCAGCTCTTTGCTTTCGTTGGTATCCGCGACTTCAACACGCAGCTCGCCACCCTTTTCCACGACGCCCTGCAGCATACCCACAACCGGCGTGATGCGGTCTTCCGGCGGAAGATCTTTTAGCAGTTCACCGGCAACAAACATCTGGCGAGCGAAGATCAGTGAGCTGAACGGCAACTCACGCGCGAGTTTATCCGCATCCTCAGGCTGATAGCACTCGAATACGACGTAGCCGGCATTTTCTTTAACGCGTGCAAAGCCAAAGACTTCGCGCTTCGCCGCTTTATCAGTAATTTCCGCGGCGCACTCTTTCTCAAACCCCGGGCGACAATATAAAACAACCTTATTCATGAACAACGCCCTTGCGTTTCAGACGGATGGCTCCGATAAACATTAATACCCAACCTGCCAGGAAGCTGACGCCGCCGACAGGTGTAACAAACGCCCACAGGCGTAAATGTGAAAGCGCCAGGCAGTACAGACTACCGCTGAACAACACGGTGCCTAACGCCAGGAATACGCTGCTCCAGTAAAACCAGATGCTGATGCGGCGCTGCATTGCCACCGCCAGGCCAAAAATCGCCAGCGTGTGGAATGCCTGGTATTCAAGGCCGGTCTGGATCCAGCCCATTTCTACCGCCCCCAACGACTTGCTTAATACATGTGCGCCAAAGGCGCCCAGTGCAACAAAAATAAAGCCACTCACCGCGGCAAAAATCAGCATGAATCGGCTGGTCATGTTTAAATCCTAAAGTGATGCGTGCCCGGCACACAAAAGTTACTGTTCATACCTGAAGCGGAATTTTTCTTGCTCACTCGCCGCTTTCGCCAGAATCCACTGTCGGAAAGCGGCTATTTTACCCAGTTCTGCCTGACTGTCATGACAAACCAGATAAAACGCGTTCTTGCTGACCAGCACATCATTAAATGGACAAACCAGACGGCCTGCCTCAATTTCGGACTGCGCCATGACGTTATTTGCCAACGCCACGCCTTGCCCGTGAATGGCAGCCTGTAACACCATTGCGCTGTGGCTAAAAATGGGGCCCTGCTGCACGTTTATATGATTAAGACCTAATTGACGGGTATAAGTTTGCCAGTCACGGCGAGAAGCATCATGTAAAAGCGTATGTCGCGCCAGGTCAGCGGGGGTCTTCAGCGCCTTTTCGCCCGTTAAGAGCAGCGGTGAACAGACCGGCAGCAGATATTCTGCGTATAATTTTTCGACACGCAAGCCTGGCCAGTTACCGCGGCCATAGAAAATGGCGACGTCCACATCATCGGCCAGCTTGTCTTCCTGACGGTCCACCGCCTGGATTCGAACGTCGATTCCCGGATAAGCTGAGTTAAAGCTTGTGAGTCTTGGCACCAGCCACTGAATGGCAAAACTGGGTAATAAACTTACCGTCAGCGCGCCTTTTGCACTGCGGGCCTGCAGCTTGCGCGTGGCTTCCGTGAGCTGGGAAAAAATCTCTTTAATATCCTGAAAATAGCTCTGCCCCTCTTCGGTCAACAGTAATGAACGGTTGCGCCGACGGAACAGCTTAAGGCCCAGGAAATCCTCCAGAGACTTGATTTGGTGACTTACTGCGGCCTGTGTCACAAAAAGCTCATCGGCTGCGCGCGTGAAACTCAGGTGACGTGCTGCTGCATCAAAAACACGTAATGCATTTAGGGGTGGCAATCGCTTCGACATGGTTATCTGGCTTAGATGTTAACAAGATTTAACAAACAGGAAACAATGTTTAACCTATTAGTTTTTTTTATCTGAGCCATTATAATTTGTCCGTTGAGGAACTACCAGCAAATACCTATAGTGGCGGCACTTCCTGAGCCGGAACGAAGAGCTTTTTTCGGAATGCGTGTTCTGAAGGGCTTTTGGCTTACGGTTGTGATGTTGTGTTGTTGTGTTTGCAATTGGTCTGCGATTCAGACCACGGTAGCAACGCTACCAATTTTTCACTTCCTGTACATTTACCCTGTCTGTCCATAGTGATTAATGTAGCACCGCCAATTTGCGGTGCTTTTTTTTCGCCTGCGATCGATTAATGCTCGATTTCTTTCATTTCCTTCACGTCAGTGCGATTAATCTGCTGCTTGTTCCCGTTCGCATCTTTATACGAAATCATACCGGTGTCGTTATCGGTTGTCGGTTTCCCTTCAGAGACGATAGAACGGCCATCGTTAGTATGCATTACGTAGTTGTTACCGGAACAGGCGCTCAGGGCAAAGGTCAACGCACAGGCAGAGATAATGGCGGCTGTCTTTTTCATGCTTATTCTCCTTTAGCAATTAATGCTATTCAAACATCGATTTATAACAGGCTTAAACATTCACCTAACCTTATTTAGCATAACCTGCTTTTTCAGAGTCGCCAGGATAAGTAAGGATTAGCAGACAAATCTGATAGATATCAACCTCCTTGCCCTGCCGATGAAATTGCGCGACGATCTCACTATTGAGATGAGGAATTCCATGAACGCTTTCAGTCCCGCGCAGTTTCGCGCACAGTTCCCGGCGCTGGCCGATGCCGGTATTTACCTTGATAGCGCTGCCACCGCCCTTAAGCCTCAGGCAGTCATTGAGGCGACGCAGCAGTTCTACAGCCTGAGCGCCGGGAACGTGCACCGTAGCCAGTTTGCCGAAGCACAGCGATTAACCGCGCGCTATGAAGCCGCGCGCGATCAGGTCGCACGCCTGATCAACGCCGAAAGCGGGAAAAACATCGTCTGGACGCGAGGCACAACTGAAGCCATTAACATGGTGGCCCAGTGCTATGCGCGCCCGCGGCTAAAGCCCGGCGATGAAATTATTGTCAGCGAGGCAGAACACCACGCCAACCTGGTTCCGTGGCTGATGGTGGCTGAGCAAACGGGCGCGCGCATTGTGAAACTGCCGCTGGGTGCAGATCTTCTGCCAGACGTAACGCGCTTATCTGAGTTCATTACCCCCCGCAGCCGCATTCTGGCACTCGGACAAATGTCGAACGTCACAGGGGGTTGCCCGGATCTGGCTCTGGCCATTGACGTGGCCCACGCTAACGACATGGTGGTGATGGTCGACGGTGCCCAGGGCGTGGTGCATTTCCCCGCTGATGTACAAAAGCTGGATATTGATTTTTATGCCTTCTCAGGACATAAGCTGTACGGCCCAACCGGGATCGGGGTGCTGTACGGAAAACCGGCCCTGCTGGCGCAAATGACGCCGTGGCTTGGGGGAGGCAAAATGATCACCGAGGTGACCTTTGAGGGCTTTAAAACTCAGGATGTCCCTTACCGTCTGGAAGCCGGAACGCCGAACGTCGCAGGCGTCATCGGCCTGAGTGCCGCGCTTGAATGGCTGGCTGAAACGGATATCGCTCAGGCAGAACGCTGGAGCCGGGGTCTGGCGACGCTTGCAGAAGAAGCGCTGCAGAAACGTCCGGGTTTTCGATCGTTCCGCGTGCAGGACTCAAGCCTGCTGGCCTTTGATTTTGCCGGCGTTCATCATAGCGATATGGTTACGCTGCTTGCCGGGTATGGCATTGCCCTGCGTGCCGGCCAGCACTGCGCGCAACCATTACTGGCCGCGCTGGGTGTTAGCGGTACACTGCGTGCGTCGTTTGCGCCGTATAATACGCAAAGCGATGTGGATGCGCTGGTTGATGCCGTTGACCGCGCCCTTGAAATACTGGTGGATTAATGACGAGTTCAGCGTTAGCCGAACATCCGTTTGGCACGGTTATCACAGAAGAGACCTTAAAACAGACTTTCGCCCCGCTATTGCAATGGGAAGACAAATATCGCCAGCTGATCCTGCTCGGCAAGCAGTTGCCGGCGCTGTCAGACGAACGCAAAGCGCAGGCGAAAGAGATTTCCGGCTGCGAGAACCGCGTCTGGCTGGGATGCACGGTATCCGGTGAAAAACTGCATTTCTTTGGCGACAGCGAAGGACGTATCGTTCGCGGGCTGCTGGCGGTACTGTTAACCACTGTGGAAGGGAAGAGCGCGGCGGAGCTGCTGACGCACTCGCCGCTGGCATTGTTCGATGAACTGGGGCTACGGGCGCAGCTCAGCGCCTCGCGCGGTCAGGGCCTGGTCGCACTCAGTGAGGCGGTACAGGATGCCGCGCGTCAGGCTCAGGCCTGACGTTCCGCCTTCGCCATCATTTTCTTCAGGGCGTGAGAGACGGCTACAAAGCCGAAAGAGGCGGTCACCATGGTGGCCGCGCCAAAGCCTGAGGCGCAATCCATCCTTTTTGGCCCTTCCGCCGTGCTTTTCATCGCACACACCGAACCGTCAGCCTGCGGGTAGACCAGGGCTTCAGTCGAAAAGACACAGTCAACGCCCAGCTTGCCTTTGCTGTTTTTCACGACGTTAAAATCGCTTTTTAAGCGCTCGCGCAGCTTGGCCGCCAGCGGGTCCTGAATCGTCTTTGCCAAATCGACCACCTGAATCTGCGTGGGATCGATTTGCCCGCCCGCCCCCCCGGTGGTAACCAGAGGAACCTTGTAACGCCGACAGTAGGCAATCAACGCCGCTTTTGGACGCACGCTGTCGATAGCGTCGATGACATAGCTGTAGCCTTTACTCATGTATTCGGCGACGTTATCTGCCGTCACAAAGTCATCGATCACCGTCACGCGGCATTCCGGGTTAATCAGGCGAATACGCTCCGCCATCACCTCAGATTTCGCCAGCCCGACGTTATCGCGCAGGGCATGGATTTGACGGTTGGTGTTGGTGACGCAAACGTCATCCATATCAATCAGCGTGATCGCGCCAATGCCGGTTCTCGCCAGCGCTTCCGCCGCCCAGGAGCCAACACCGCCAATCCCCACGACGCAGACATGCGCATCCGCAAACAGCTGCAGGGCTTTTTCACCATATAGACGTGCCGTGCCGCCAAAACGCTGACGCCAGGCATCGCTGATTACTACAGACATAAAACCTCAGATGTCAAAAGGGTGAGGTTATTCCTCACCCTTCTCTGTTAATTCAGTACGACTCAGAATACCACAATCAGCCGCTGAATACGTTACCGCTGCCAGGGGCTGCCTTGAGCACCCATACGCGCCCATAGTGGTTATACCAGCCTGCACGGTGCCCCGCATCCGGGCCAATGCCCTGATAAATATCGAAGTGCTGACCTTTAATCGCACCGCCGACATCCAGCGCGACCATCAGACGTAGCTCGTACTGACCGTTAAATTTGCCGTTGTTATCCAGCAGAGGCACTTCCGCCAGCAGCGTGGTGCCCGCAGGAATAATAGAACGATCCGAAGCTACCGAGGCGCGGCCAATCAGTGGAACGGCACTCGCCCCTTTCACTGGCGCAAAGTTTTGCGGTTTAAAGAAGACAAACGACGGGTTCTGTTCCAGCAGCTCACGCACTTCGGCTTCGCTGTGTTTTTCACCCCACTCGCGGATCGCCTGCATCGACATGTCTTCTTTTTTCACTTCGCCTCTGTCGATCAGCACTTTACCAATGCTGCGATAGGCATGACCGTTTTTACCGGAATAACTAAAGAAGTTCAGGGGGGAGCCATCGCCAAAGTCGATATAGCCGCTGCCCTGAACATCCATGATGAAGTTGTCCATCAGCGAGTTGCTGTAGGCCAGAACGTAGTTTTCGCTCAGCGCACCGGAGTAGATCTCAGCGCGGGACGGCAGACGACCGCGTTTAGGCGGCATTCGGTAAATGGGATACTGGAACTCGCCCTGACGCGTGTGTCGCGCCTGGATAACCGGGGTGTAGTAGCCGGTAAACTGGACGTTACCATAGTTATCCGCCCCTTCCATCTGCCAGGCGTCGATACCAAACTGGCGCATATTGCGCGTATCACCACCCGCGCGCAACCAGTCCTGTACCGCGTTATAAACGCTGCTCTGTGAGCCATACAGACGTGGCGACGCGTTGCGGATCTGGTAAACCTGCTCGGAAAAATCTCCGGCGTTGATCGGTGCGCCAACGGCATCAGGTTGATTAACTAAAGAGAAAGGCTGGGATAGCTTCCCGTCTTTATACTGTTGACCGCGATCGGTCGGTTTAGAAGAGCAGGCCGCAAGAATGGCTACCATTGCCCCTGTCATTAGATACTTCGCCCAACGTCCTTTCATTATATCTCGTCTTAAAGTTGCCCATTACCGCGTGATGAAGATAACAAACCCACTGTTCTAAAGAAACGGAATCACATGCCCTTCGGCAAATTCTGAGCAAAAAATAGTCCAAATATCGCAACGCCGTTCAATTTACATACAAAGTTAATGATTTATGTGAAAAAGGGGTTGCATCACAAACCTAACCGAGTATAGTGCGCTTCCACGGACGCGGGGTGGAGCAGCCTGGTAGCTCGTCGGGCTCATAACCCGAAGGTCG
>NZ_JBDKEE010000149.1:0-353 GCF_051130085.1 Enterobacter sp. PTB | reverse complement strand
CCACTCCAGCCAGACTCGATGACAGTTTGTTAACCGCATCATCCAGCGCCTTCGGCAAATCCTGTCGAAAATCAACCATTGCGGCATAATTGACCAGTGCGGAACTGCCCCGTGATGGTGACAGTTCCGCGACGGGTGATGCATTGCTGATAGCAGACAGTAACTGCCCGGGTTTATTTCCTGCAGCGAGCTGGATACGCGTGGCGAGGATCCAGGCACAGCGTTGTCCACGATGAATCTCCTGGTCAACAAGCGCTTCACGCGCCACATTTCGGGACTCAGCGGCAACCTGCTGAATTTTGTAACCAAAACGCCGGACTGAAAAAATCAGGCCCCAGCAACAAAAAGGTAAT
>NZ_JBDKEE010000148.1:0-361 GCF_051130085.1 Enterobacter sp. PTB | reverse complement strand
CGCCATGAGCAGGTAATATTTCGTTAACTAAATAACAGGGGCAGTTGCGGAAACTACCCTTCAGACCTAATGGACAGATGTGGCAATGAAATCAGCGGTAGCCTGTTAAACCTGTGCAGTTTGCTGCGGCACCAGAAGATGGCGGTTCAAGAACAGCTAGCCAGATCCGCCATGATTACTGCCCTCAGTCGTTCATGATCCAGGATGTCACCGGGTCTGCTTCAGAGCTGGTAGCCGCTAATGGCACGTTACACCCGATCTGGCTGCTGCTATTGGCGCTACCATGGCCTGCACCAGCGTTCTCAACTGGTTAAAGGGCGTCGTAAAGGTTCCCCGGCCTGATCGGTTGATGATAATCGGC
>NZ_JBDKEE010000147.1:0-361 GCF_051130085.1 Enterobacter sp. PTB | reverse complement strand
GCTGGCGGTCTTCTGCGCCAGATAAATTTGTGTACGGTTCACCCCCAGCGACAGGGCGGTGCCCGCGCCCCACAGCACGATGAGCGCCAGCAGGAGGGCTTTCCCCCGGGTTGTCCAGTCCGCCGTGATTTTTCGTGCACGAACCACCACGCTGTCCTGTGCAATGGTCTGCCATCCCGGCGAGGACAGCGCACTGTGAGGAAGCGATGCGGTACGGATCTGTGTCGGACTGAAGACGAGGCCACGCAGACGATAAGGTGCCGTTGCACCCAGCAACCCGGTCACCAGCGTCTTAATATCGCTGCGCAGGGCATCCTGTAACCGGGACGACAGGCTCAGCAATCCGTCGTGGCGCAGGTCA
>NZ_JBDKEE010000146.1:0-362 GCF_051130085.1 Enterobacter sp. PTB | reverse complement strand
AATCCGGCGATGATAGAGTCCACTTAATTTTTAAATGGACTCTATCACAAATGACAGAACCGACAGCCCCACGCCAGCGGGCAACCTACTCCATGCCGTTCAAACTCGACCTGGTTCAGCGATCACTGCAACCTGGTGCCTGTGTGGCACAACTCGCCCGCCAGAACGGGATTAATGACAACCTGCTTTTCACCTGGCGTCAGCGCTATCGTCATCTGGTTGATGCGCCATCTGATGAGCCTCCGGCACCGACCATTATCCGTGACGATATCGTTCCTGTTGTGACCGCCGAATACTCTCAACCCGTGCTGCCCGCTCTCCCGGCATCATCAGCACATAGCCTGCCAGCGGATGCCAGGCAA
>NZ_JBDKEE010000145.1:0-363 GCF_051130085.1 Enterobacter sp. PTB | reverse complement strand
GCCAGCCTGACGGCTGTTCGCCCAGCCAGCGGGACAGCTGGCGGGCCTGATCCAGCACTTCTCTCGCGGACAGTTTTCCCGGTACCGCGCCTCCGGAAAAGGGTTGCGGAGCAGGAGAATCCACCGGAGGACTGACATTCTGGGGCAGCATCGTCCCCGCGCCCCCGGCACGTTCAAGCTGCACGCGCAGGGCCTGACATAACCCCGTGAAGACAGGCCGTTCCGCTTCCGGCCATTGACTCACCGACTGGTGTAACTGTACCAGGGCCATTGCCACCGTGGCCGTGTCTTCCGCCACTACGCCCGGGAAACGCCCGAGACCGTCGATAATGCGCTCACTGTTGAGCCATTCCAGCGATGCCC
>NZ_JBDKEE010000144.1:0-364 GCF_051130085.1 Enterobacter sp. PTB | reverse complement strand
TGACGCCGTGTGGGGCCAGTTCTTCACGAAGATTCTCGGAAATACCGTGCACAGCAAATTTCGTCCCTACATAAGCAACATGGTTCGGAAACGTTTTACGCCCTGCCACCGAGCTGATATTGATAATGGTACCTCGTTTGCGGCCCACCATGCCTGCTGCTACGGCATGCACACCGTTCAGCACGCCTTTGACATTGATATCCAGCATGCGCTCCCATTCTTCAGGATTTTGCGTGGTCATATTGCCGAGCAGCATCACACCGGCATTATTAATCAGTGCGTCCGCCGGACCGAAACGCGCCTCAGCTTCTCTGACCGCCAGAGTCAATGCCGCTCTGTCAGTAACGTCCACGGGCTTACAGAG
>NZ_JBDKEE010000143.1:0-366 GCF_051130085.1 Enterobacter sp. PTB | reverse complement strand
AAGTGGCGCAGTACTGTGACCAGCTGGTACCGGATGGCAGGGGCGGTGACGGAACAGAGCCGCGTTATATCTGTAACGTGTACGTGCAGGATCGCAATGATGCCTATACCGTGCTGAGCGACTTTGCCGCCATTTTTCGGGGTATGACCTTCTGGGGCGATAACCAGATTGTCTGTTACGCGGATATGCCACGCGATGTGGATTTCTGCTACACCGCCGCAAATACGGTGAACGGGGAGTTTAAATACTCCGGCAACCCCGCAAAAGCCCGCAACACGTCGGCACTGGTTTCCTGGTCAGACCCGGCGAACGCGTACGCCGATGCCATGGAGCCGGTGGTTGAGGCAGACCTCGTGGCCCGTTACA
>NZ_JBDKEE010000142.1:0-366 GCF_051130085.1 Enterobacter sp. PTB | reverse complement strand
TGCGCAGCTCGCCCCGGGCCAGCGCCGGTTTCAGCAGGTTGGCCGCATCGGCACCGCCCGCCTGATTGCCTGCGCCGATAATGGTGTGGGCTTCGTCAATAAACAGCAGCACCGGGAGCGGGGACTGCTGCACCGCGTCGATGATGTTTTTGAGTCGCTGCTCGAACTCCCCTTTGACTCCGGCACCGGCCTGCAGCAGACCGAGGTCGAGGGTGCGCAGGATAACGGGTTTCAGGCTCTCAGGGACGTTACCTTCGGCTATGCGCAGCGCCAGTCCTTCCACCAGGGCCGTCTTACCCACGCCCGGTTCACCCACCAGAATCGGGTTGTTCTTGCGCCGACGGGAGAGAATGTCCACCATCTGGC
>NZ_JBDKEE010000141.1:0-367 GCF_051130085.1 Enterobacter sp. PTB | reverse complement strand
AGTTGGTAGAGCATCTCCTTTACACGGAGGGGGTCGGCGGTTCGAGCCCGTCATCACCCACCATCTACTTAAGTAGACTCGCAGTGTAGATAAGTATTGAGATTGGGCGATTAGCTCAGTTGGTAGAGCATCTCCTTTACACGGAGGGGGTCGGCGGTTCGAGCCCGTCATCGCCCACCATTCTCATCTTATCGCAGCAGTTCCGAAATGGGCGATTAGCTCAGTTGGTAGAGCATCTCCTTTACACGGAGGGGGTCGGCGGTTCGAGCCCGTCATCGCCCACCATTTCGGGTCGTTAGCTCAGTTGGTAGAGCAGTTGACTTTTAATCAATTGGTCGCAGGTTCGAATCCTGCACGACCCACCAAT
>NZ_JBDKEE010000140.1:0-370 GCF_051130085.1 Enterobacter sp. PTB | reverse complement strand
CGTCAGCGCTACCTGCCGCATCCGGCCCATGATGCGCTGAAATCCATTTTCAGACCAGTGCTGCGGGATATTGTCGTGCTGGATTTTACGCTTGCACCTGAAAACATGACGGGCGGGTAAATGGCCGGAGAAGTGATTATGTCTGGAAGCCCGTTGAGGGATATTATCAGGCAGAGACCGTCCCGGCGATACGGTAAAAAGCAGTACCTGTGGCGTGCCGGTGAAAAGTGCAGTGGACTCTGGCTGATTAAATTCGGCGCGGTCAAAACGTTTTATATCAATGCAAGCGGGGACGAGCAGATAACCGGCTTTTTCCTGCCGGGTGAGTATATTGGGCTGGATGAACTGCCCGGCGAATGCCACCGGGGGT
>NZ_JBDKEE010000013.1:0-162978 GCF_051130085.1 Enterobacter sp. PTB | reverse complement strand
GGCCTGCCAACCGCGTGAAAGAGCTGTTGCCCTGGAACGTCAGCCTGCCTGTAAACTAAATTTTACTCTACGTCCTCAACGAGGCGCTTACCCTTCGCGCGTTTCTTCTGCCTGAGAGCCTGCACCATGAAACACCAGGCCTGACCGAAACATCCCTTGCATTGGCTTACAGTTTGTCGCTTCCTGGAGAGCGCTTCCCGTTCGTAGGATTGCGGGTTTACCCGCAGCCTGTACAGGCTGCCCCTGCAAAACAATACGCTATGGAGGCTGATATTATGCCAGGAGCTGCACGCGTTGGTGACATTGCCAGCAGTCACGACTGTTTTCCCGAAACCCCGGCGATATCCGGTAGCCCGGATATCTCCATCAACGGACGGCCCGCCTTACGGGTGGGTGATGAATGTGAGATTCATGCCTGTACCTGTCCGGGCAGCCCGCACGGTGTTCATAAACGTCAGGTGGCGAAAGGTTCATCCACGGTATCTTTTAACGGTAAACCCGCCGCCCGCATTGGTGATGAATCCGGCTGCGGCGGCGTGATTATCTCAGGCAGTAATAACGTCTTCATTGGTGATACGCCGTATCACTCCCCGATTCATGACTGTGCGGCGCAGGCGGTGCTTGCCCGAGCCCCGCTGATTGGCTTAAGCCCACAATTGCATGACCGCGTATTTGCCAAATCCACGCTGCGCGGCGAAGGGTGCACGGATGCCGGAACGGCCCCGGAGTCACAGACGCATTTCGCGCCGTTCGGCCTGTTCCAACAGATAGCTGGCGGTGGCAATAGCGCACAGGCACCGCAGACGCAACATGAACCGTCTGCCGGAGCGTTCTCCCCACAGCCGGATAATGCGCCGTGGTATCAAAAGCTGTTTTCGCCGGAGCAGGCTCCGGGGCCGAATGCGGCCCCATCGGCGGCAACCAGCACGCCACCGGATGATGACGTGTCCGGTAATCATGCCACCGCGCTGATACATTACGGCGGCGCTTTCTGTACGCCGGGGGCGTGGTCAGTCAGCAGCCCTGATGCACATGGCGGGATTTTGATTGGCATGATGCCGGGCAAGCGTGATGCCGCAGAGGCGCGGCGGGATTATCTGGACAAGGAGCAACTGACCCGGCAGGCGGCCAGTCACGAGGCCGCGCCGACGCGCGTTCGCTTCACCTGGCAGGACGGGCGCGACGGTACGACTGTTCCTGTGGGGTATCACACGCCGAAATATTGCGGGCAGGACAGTATTCCCGTTCTGCTGATGCGCCTGAACCCGCAGACCCGCCAGTATGAAGCCACGCTGCCGGGCAGGATACCCCTGACGCTGTACTGGCGTTCTGATAATACCGCCACCAGCGAAAGCACGGCTCCCGGTCAGGCTGACGGGCAGGTTATCCCGCTAAAACCACATCATGATCCCACGGCGCGCAGTACGTTCACCGTCACGCCGCAACCTCTTTTCACCGACTGCATTCTGATTATTCCGGTGGATGACATACCGCCGCTGTACGTCTTTGTGGGTCGCCGTACCGCTTCCGTTTTTTCTCATTAACACCGCCATGATGCAGGAGCACCACGACATGGAGAATATCGCACGACCACAACGCCCCTCCCCGAAGAAACCGCTACGCGTGGCCTTTCCGGTCACGAAGGATGCATGGGGCAGTGAATTTAACAATCTCGAAGAAATGATTGCCCACCTTGGCGCGGAGTCGGGTGGGCTGTTTCTGACGGGCAGCACGGGAGCGTGGCACGGTGGCATTCATATTACCGATAAAACCACGCCGTGGTGCGCACTGAGCGGCGAAGCCAGAGCGGAGCACGACAATAATCCCCGCCCGATGAACGGCGAGCAGTCAATACGCTGTATGGCAGACGGGGAGATAGTGGCGTACCGTCTGCGCCGTAATTATCTGACCCTGCCCCGCGAAAATCGGGAAGATATGGTGTTTTCTGATTCTTTCGTGCTGGTCCGGCACTATGTACAGCCGGGACCCACTGCACTTAGCGGGCTGACGTTTTACACCCTTTACATGCACCTTGCCCCGGTCCGTGCTTACACCGGAAGCGAGAATTTTTCATTTTATAAGGTCCTGAAACCCGCCGAACTGGCACCGGGGCAATACATGCTCGATAACGGTGATTTTTTCGGCACCCTGCCGCCGGGTACGCTGGTGGTCAAGGTCAAAGAAACCACCACGGCGGACGGCAGACACTTTGCCCGCGTGGTGCTGACCCGCGATGTGCATGGCACCGCGCTGAAAGAACATGATGCGGTCTGGCTTGAGGACCTGCCGGGGACGCTTGAGAAAGCCCACATAAGAAAACCCGCCACCCCGCCGTGGTGGGGAAAAACCGGAAAGCCAGAGCCTGATGTGGTACGTGTCGCCGACAGTCCCATCCCGGTCCGTGCAGGTGAAACGCTGGGGCATATGGGGTTTTACCAGACGCCGGGACTGTATGAGCACACATCGGGCTACCAGGTGCATATCGAATGCCTGTCAGCAGATGATAATCTGGTGCCCTTCCTGTCAAACCCCGAGCTGGTGGAGGCTGATGCACCGTCGGTTCTGACATGGAAACAGGGCGTGAAGGCGTACCAGAAGGGCGGTAATGGGGAAATACGCGATACGGGATTCACCGCCATGACCGATGGCGTGGTTCCTCTGACTGATGTACAGGTGGAAACCGTGGAGGGTAAGCCAGCCTATTACTGCGTAACGAACTATGGCATGTGGCTGGCTGCCGGGGATGTGCAGCGGGTATCAAAGTACGATCTCACCGGACAGGGCTTTGAAGCTTTACGGGCCACCAGCGGCACCTTTGATCTGATGTCGGGCTGGCGTCCGGCTGAAAGGCTGACCCGCCTGCTGCTGGTACGTCAGCGCGACGAGGCCGCGCGTGACCATCGGCCCGGTAATGAAAAATTTAAAGGCTGGTATCAGGAACTGATCGACCTGGTTGATGCTGACAACACGCACCCGTATATGTGTGATGATTTTGTGCACAGCATTCACCTGGCGGAATACCGGATGTGGCTGTACAAAACCATCGTGCAGCACCCTGGCGAATGGTATGCGGGTAAGGATGATAAAGTATGGAAGCCCATCATGGACAGGGCGAAGAAATACCCGGAAGAGCAGAAGTATCTGGAGTTTTGCATCGAGAACATGAATTTTATGGCGCAGGTGCCGGGCATGGAGGCGATCTCATGGTACATGCACCCGCTGGTGTTTCTGGACGCGGTGGGTGTGCGTATGGCGAAAAGCTGGGCGCACAGCCCGTTTGCGGATCTGATTGGTCATGCTGAATCGAAAAACGATTACACTACCTATAATAGGACGTATCCGCATCCAAACCCGGTTCATATAGAGGTTTACCGCAATACCACATTAACCTCAATGACAATCGGTCAGGTCATGATTGCACAGAGAAATAACGATATGTTTGCGACCGGACGATTTCAAATAACCACAGATCCATTAAAAGAAGCTGTAAAACACCTGAATTTGGATGTAAATGCTTTGTATGATGAATCAACACAGGACCATATTTTTAATGAGTATATTATCAAAGTCAAACGACCATCTATTATTTCTTATTTAGAGGGGAGTGGCAGTGTGGAGGATGCTGCATATGCCTGTGCACAGGAGTTTGCATCCGTAGGGGTTAAGCAAGGACAACCAATCAGCCCCGATAGGCACGCGATTGAACGCACTCCAGATGGTGAACCGATCAAAGATAAACATGGTCATACTATACCTAAAAAACGTTACGCCATAGAGGATGGTGTAACTTATTATAAAGGTGATGGGCTGAATAAAGCATTTATAATGCCAGATGACATGATTAATTCACTTGAGGAATCGAAAAATGAAAGCAAATAAATCACTATTGAGCTTTTTCTTTTTCTGTGCAATCCCGTTAGCTTATGGAACTCCTCAATCTGATAATTATAAAATAAAGGTTAGTCGTGGCCCCTTTGCCAACGTTCTGCATCTTTCCAATGAACAGAATGGCTATACATCTAAGTGGAAGCACATTATGCAACAGCAACTGGCAAGCGAGGTGAACTATGCTGGACATTATAGAGTGTATGTTGATTACGGTGACAACTTGCCAAATGAGTGCGGAGCTGACGCCCCATTATGTGGCTGGGTTATTGATAAAATTACGGGGATGATTGTATCAAAACTACCTGTATTTATATCAAATGAAAACGATATGAGTCATCCGAGTTTAGCGCAAGGTTGCGCAGTTTATTCACCTGAAGACGAGAATGATCCCCCTCCACCGGGGGCAATGGCCGATTTCCCATTTTTTTATCGTGACAGCACATTGTTATGGATGAACGGTACATCACTTCGGGCACCGAATCCGAACAATGATAAGTGTGAATATAAAATTTATAATTTTAAAAATAATGAATTTAAAGTTATAGGTGATGGTGATCCATCGGATGATCCACATTTTAAAAATAATGGCGTGAATATGGATTGATTTTAACTAAAATGTGATAACGAGTTAACGTTGTTCTTCGAAGCTGAACTCACCGATTTAAGGGTCTTCTTTTAGACCCTTTTCCTTATGCTGTTCTTGTAAATAAAAAGTATCTTTTTTATGTGTAAATATGTGTGTATGCTAAAATAAAAATCTGGTTTTTATATTATATAGATTACGAAAGACTTTATTTATGTTAATGACCAAAACCGCCTACGCCCGGCACAAGGGCATAAGCCGCCAGACCGTCTAAAGTTTAATGCAATAAATAATTTAACGCTCAAACCAATGAAATGATTCGTTACAAAATTTCATTGTCAAAGTAACAAGTCCCGTTATTACGATACCTAATTGCCTTTCAGGCAAGGCATGTATTTATTATTAGCGTTAATTAAACAACCATTAAACCAATAAAGGAATTACAAATGAAAGTTACTGATACATACTACCTTAACTCCGGCGAATCCGTTACTATCCCCGCAATGGCGTTTCGTCGCGCTATCGCCGTACCATTGCTACTTGCTGTTACTCAAAATCTTAAACAGTCTTCAGAGCTACAACTCTATGTTAACGGTGCTGTTGTTGCGAAAGTTAAAGCTGATGCAGGTTCGATCGAGTGTAATAACTGGACCGGATTCATCGAGTCAGGCGCATCACCAACAATTAAAGTAACCAGCAGCTCATCAAGTGGTGGAGAAACTACTCATTGCGTGACTATCCTTGTTGGTAACGCCTGATAATTTAAATTAATTGAAATGGTTGGGAAGCAATTATAACCATTAATGAAGAGGTCATTATGAAAAGCAAAGTGTCATTACTAGTTGTTTTAGTTCTTTTCCCGATCATTTTTTTATCACCTGCTTATGCTGGTACATTAGAATCATCAATAGGTTATTCATTTGGAAATTCAGGCGACATTAACAGCCCAAAAGGTTTTAATGTTAAATACGGTTATAGGTGGGATGATGCCTTAGGTGTAATAACTTCATTTACGTACATGCATTCTGATAATGACTCTTTTTCAACTGATAACAACATAAAATTAAAAAACGAACAAACCACCTCTTATTATTCCTTTGGGGTAGGTCCAAGCTATAAGGTCAGCGACTATATCGGGGTATATGGTCTGCTTGGTCTTAGTCACATTAGCAATGAATACAAATCCACGTATCTGAGTTCTGGCGATAGTTACTGGCACAAAGATAACAATAGCACTAACTTTATGTATGGCATGGGTCTTAACTTTTATCTGCCATATGATATCATGGTTAATGCAGGATATGAGAGAACAAGTTTTGATACCATAAACAGTGACAATAACCACCTGAATACTTTCAACATTAACATTGGATACAAGTGGTAATATATTTCAGTTCAGTTATTCCAGGGACTGCTTCGGCAGTCCTTTTTATATTGGGCTAAAAATAATCACTGGATATTGAGGCTGAACGCTATGACAACCACTCAAGGAGAGGCAAAAACCGAGCATTCAGAAAATAAAATGTAGTGTAATCTTTAATGGTAGTTTATCTGTCCCGGTAACCACAAAAATCACCATTCCAGTATTGAGGATCTCCTGAGTGCTCATGACCAAAACCGCCTATGCCCGGCACAAGGGCATAAGCCGCCAGACCGTTTATGACCGTATCGCCAGAGGTGAGCTTGTGCTGGTGGGGTCAAAAATCGATGTGGAGGCCTCAGAGCAGAAGCTGAAAAATTGCCAGCCCGTTCACCCGTGGCATGATCCGGATAAAAAGCTGGTGATTTCGCCCAGGGCGGCGATGCTCTCAAACGACGGGGATTTATCTGATGCCCGTGACCAGACGCTTACTGTGACGGTGCAGGAGGCGGCGGATATGGTGCGGATGCTCGATGATGTGTATCCACCCGCCGACAACGAGGACGCATTGCGGGAGCGGGTGCTTGACGCATCGGAGGCGCTGGGGCTGGAAGTGCGCACCGTGGATATTGACGGCGACGAAGAGCACATTATCGGCATTGAGCTTTACGACCCGGAACAGGACAAGGTTATCAGCCGCTATGACTCCCCGTTCTTTGAGCTTGAAGCGCTGACCTTTCTCCGCTGGCTGGTGGTCACAAAGCGCCTGGATGATGCTGACCTCACGAACGTCAGCAAGGCCGGGCTGGCGGCGCTGTCAGAGCCATTCGTGACCAGCGTACAGGCAGTCTACGCTGACCGTTTTGACTCCGATGAAGATGACGGACAATAACGCAGCTGCGGAAGGTTGACACTTTTTTGCGCAATCCATTCCGAATTAATGCTATTAAATACAATGTGTTACCCATTAAAGTGTCAGGGAAAAATGCGAATATTCAGAAAACTGCGCAAAAACGAAACGGGCTGCACAGTGTAAACCAGCCGCAAAGCCCCGCCGGGACTGCTCCTGCGGGAAAAGTGTCAGGTGTAAAGTGCGCAGTAAAAGGTCAGAATTGCCATATAATTTCGTATATGTTTTTCTGGCGAACCCGTAAAAGTGTCAACCGGAGGCAGCCTTGCGCAGACAAAGACGGCAGTACACAACGGAACTTCCCTGCACTGGTACGGTGTTTCTGGCCCGCATCCGCTTAAATCTGGAGAACGCCCCGCAGGGGAGGCAGATTTACACGGATACCGCCAGCGGGCGGCTGTATGCTTTCCGCGATGAAGACGGCTATACCCTTTCCATCGGCGGCAAAGCCCACGCTCTGGAGCTGACTGCCACACAGGCGGGTTATGGACTCCGCTACTGGTATGCATGCCCCCGGTGCGCCCGGCGCTGTAGCAAGCTGTATATTGGTCGTCAGGATGTGGCCTGTCGGCAATGCTGGGATCTGCACTATGAAAGCCAGAGCGAGGACGCAGAGCACCGAATGATGCGGGCAGTGCGCCGTAAGCGCCTGGCATTGTGGGGAACGAGTGAGCCTTACGCGGAGTTAATGAACCTCGGACTGTCTGCAAATCTGTTCTTTAAACCAAAGGGAATGCACTGGCGTACCTTTGAAGCGCAGCAGGAAGCGCTGCGTGCGTTTGAAAGCCTGTTCTGGCAGCGTAAGCTGGTTATTCTGCGGAGACGTTTTCCAGGGGCATTCTGAACGGTGTCGTGTTTGTCTCATACCGTCAATGTTGTTCGCCATAGCTGGCACGCCGGGGGGGAATAACCGGGCGTTAACCGCGCCAGCCACAGACACCGCGCCCCCTCTCACGCACAGAAAAAATCCCCTTTTGCAAGATATTAACATGTTAATAGGCTGCGCCCGTGATTTATGCTCTATCCTCATGATTTTGTTTGGTAAAAATGGCATTTCTGATTGTGCTAATGGGGTATTAACATGTTAACAGCCTATAAACATGTTAACAGGCCATCCAGCTACCGACAGACCACCTGAGTGATTAACTGTAACGCCCACCAGCCAACGGAATTACAGAAAGACCATTGAAGCCGTCATAATGCAGATCGCCGCCGCGAGAAAGCGTCACCACGACCACATGACCGCCGGGCCGTTCGAGTGGAAGCGACCAGCAACGCCGCGCCGATGATTTTGAACCTGACTCTAAATTGCTTTGGTTGGTGTATTAATTTCCGAAAATCGCGTGTGGCAAGGGCTGCGGCAAAACAACTAAACAACAACCAGCCTCTGTAAAAGGCTCATAAATCGCGCCAGCTTGCGACGCTGCCGCCCCGCATGAGGCCGACATGTCGGAAAGGACCCGGAAAAAATTCAGGCAGCATCAGGGGCTGTGGTGATGAACATTTTTTGAACGATTAAACATCCTTGTAAAGCGACGGGGAATGATCCACATAGTGGAAATGTCGCAGAAACAGGTTATCCCGCGCCATAGCAGACCTGCGGGCAGGAAATTGCAGTTTTGCCAGAAAAGACGAAATGCCGCATTTTTTCGATCTCTCGGAGAGGTGAAGCGGCAATGTGCGGAATCACGGGAAATAATGAGGAATGAGGCGGCTTACAGCCCGAAAATCTCGGAGTATCATCCGGCTGTAACCCGCATTCCACCGTTCACATACTTCCGCGGACTTTTTGGGGTCTGGTGTCCGCCTGTTAATTTTTGCCATTGACGCGCTGAGAGGTGAAAAATGAAGGCATTAGCCGATGCTGAAAACGGCTTCCGGTTTAAGGGGATCTGGTGGACGGAGGCGACGCTTACCGACGTGTTACGGACGGTGCTGACCCTGCACCGGGCCATGAGTAATCGCCGGGTGGCGTTTCACTTTGGCGTAACGGAAAAAGCCGTCAGAAAATTGCGGGAGCGCAGCCAGGCCGCCGACAGGGTGATTATGCGCCTGACGGCAGAAGCGAAGCGTGGCAAGGAGAAAGCCGCCCGGTACTGTGAGCGGGACTGGTTCTACAGCTACCCGAAGGACCGCGAAGCCCGAAAAACCCTTGTCGCCGCTGAAGCCGAAAGGGACCGACAGCAGGACATCCGGTATGTGCAGAAAAAACGCCGGGCAGCGGCTGGTGCGGCACGTTTCAGGCAGATAAGAGCACAGCGGCGTACTGCTGTGCAGGGCTGCAAGCGTTCAGGGCTAACGCAGGTACTGACGGCGGAAAGCCTAGGGTGTTCGGTGCGTACCGTCCGGCGGTACTGGTGAACAGTCGGTAACCTAACGGCTGCTTATCACGCAGGTAACAGGTTATAAAGGTGGGGCTTCTTTTTTCGGGAAAAACAAATCGCGGGAGGAGATCAAAAATGGGTCCTTCCTGGCTGTTTTTTATTTCACGAGCATTGCGCACCGTGGGACATTCCCAGCTAAAAATTTTGGATTTTGTGTCCCATGTCCCACGCGCATACTTATGCATAATCTTCTGTAAGTATTGTTGCGGCTGGATTTATGCTCTTTAGTCCGTGGGACATTTTACGGAACATGTCCCATAGCAATGTCCCATGCCTCATACAACCGGGGGAGCGAACATCTTTGTTCTGTTAACCTGCCGAGGATACCATTCAGACATTTTTTAACAGGATAATGGGAACCTTTTTCGGGCTAGCGTGTATGTCAAATAATGCTAACTCCTGCGTTGTATTTGTGCAAAAAATGCTTTCTTAAACTGATCGGATCTCTGGTGTTAAGAGACCATTTCGGGCAAGGGTGTTATTGGCCTAAATCATGATGACTTTGAGCTGATGTTATACGTTAAGTTATACGATGCCATTACAAAGTTAATTACATTAAATAAAATCATACACATAACCAATAAATTCAAATCTTCTCGTGCGACCAAAAATACTCTTTAAAACCAGCCGGTTATGGCTGGTTTTTTTATTGCTTCATTTCTGCTGGGAATCATTACCTGTAGTTTCAGCACCAACGGTCGACACCTCCCCCTTAAAACACTCCGCCACGCTTGACGCTGTATATTTTTACAGTAAAAATACCTCCCCCACTTGAAGTTATTACGGAGGTTTTATGTTTGTTGAGTTGGTTTACGATAAGCGAAATGTTCAGGGCCTGGATGGAGCCAGAGAAATTATATTGGCCGAGCTTACGAAGCGAGTGCATAACATCTTCCCTGATGCTGAAGTGAAGGTTAAGCCTATGCAGGCTAACGGACTCAATAGCGATGCCAGCAAAAGCGATCGTGAAAAGTTGAACCGCATGCTGGAGGATATGTTTGAAGAGTCTGATATGTGGCTTACAAATGAATAAATTTCTTTGAAGCCCTCATATCGAATGTACTGGCGCGGACTTTAGCTGATAATTTTCCTTTGTGTAACACAATAACATTGGACAATCGACTTAGTGCGATACACCAACGTCTGGAGCAGTGATGATGAAAACAGTCGAGATACTGCAATACAATTTACACAAAGGCACCGGAGCAGTTTTTCATAACGTCATGGCAGAAATTAGCGTTCCCCTTCATCAACGCCACGGCATCGATGTGGTGTCGTTTGGTAACTCTTTGCACGATCTTGATTGCTACTATCTCATTCGAGCCTTTGAAAGTATTGAAAATATGAATACAGTGCTTAATTCTTTCTACGCGAGCGCAGACTGGCGCTGCGGGCCTCGTGCGTCCATCATTGACTGCATCGAAACAAGCATTAAGACAGTAATTGATCTGCCACGAGTAAGTGTGGATGGGCTACGAGTGTAAGTCCAAATCTATTACGTCGCGATTGAGCGTTTACTGCCATATTAGGTTTGGTTCGGTGCATTGAGACAGCCAAAACAAGTCTGAGCTGATACATATCTAACCCTGCCCTGATCCCCATTGATTAACACACCGCGATGTTTGTAATGTCTTCATAAGCCACATGAGGACATCCCCAAGAAGCGTTTTTCCGACCAACATATTCTTGAAAACCAACCCTTCCGGGTTGTTTTTTTATTTCTGCAAAGAGAAATGGGTGT
Organism: Enterobacter sp. PTB; assembly: GCF_051130085.1. Taxonomy (NCBI): domain Bacteria; kingdom Pseudomonadati; phylum Pseudomonadota; class Gammaproteobacteria; order Enterobacterales; family Enterobacteriaceae; genus Enterobacter; species Enterobacter sp. PTB. Next base: position 152,112 of record NZ_JBDKEE010000013.1, on the reverse strand, counting down.
CATGTCACTCACTGGAAAAAAAGGGGCCCGTTTAGGCCCCCTGATGCGCTACTGTTTCACTTTGGCCTTTTCCTCATTGATGACGTTTAACGCTGCTGCGGTGCAATCACCCTGAGCGATCCTGAGCGTGCCCGCCTGTTGGCGTTGCTCCAACAATGCGGAAAGCGTGTTGTAAACTTTCGTTTCGTGGTGGGCCTGTGCATAGCCCAACGCCTCGCAGATTTGAAAATCTGACATTGCCGCAACACGTTTACCATTCCCCCCCATGAAAGGCCGGGTGCTTAATGCATCCGTTTCGGGTTGGGAAGCAATGCTACATGCTGTTGTAGTCACCGCTGCCAGAATGAATAATATCCACTGAGCCTTTTTCATCAGTAACACTTTTTTTAAGGGTTTCACTTAAAATACTTCCCAAATTCGACATGTTGTCGCCTGATTTCTTTCAGGTTTGCCACTATTCCAGCCATACACCAGCCACTGACAACCCCCAAAAACCACCCCATCAAGAGATTGACTATCACCAGTGACCCACGTTTCTGGAGCCAGACTGAGCGCTACCACCACCAATATGATTGCCACCGCCTAAGCCGTGGGCGCTGTTGCTGTTGGCTGCATTGTTGCTGCCGTTCCCCGTTCCATGCTCATGCCGTGAGTTATTACGGCTATGATCGCTTCCCTGACGCTGAGAGACGATCAACGCGTCTACATGCGGAACTGCGATTTGCACATTCGGATCGACTTTGGCGATCTCCCCTGCGGTGGTGGTAGTGGTGACACCATTAACCGTGATATTCACAGGCGCCCCCGGCTTCATACTGGACACAGCAACGTTAATCGAGCCCGTGTCTTTTGTTATGGCAACACTTGTAACGTTATCAGGTGCTTTCGTGGTGGCTGGAGTATGAGTAAGCGAGGGCGCAGTAACCGCCGTGCCAGCGGGTAAGGCTGGACCTGTTGTCGCTTGCTGCATAGACACCACTGCGGCGCGGTAAGTTGTGCCTGTGATTTGTGGCGCAGCCACTGCAGACGTTTTGGTGGCGTCAGGGGTGTTAACGGCAGTTCCTGCAGGTAAGGCTGGCCCTGTTGTGACTTGCTGCATTGAAATCACAGCGTTCCGGTAAGTCGTGCCCGTAATGTGTGGCGTTTTCTGCTGCAGGGGTTGCGGCGCTCTTTGTGTTACAGGTCGCGGCGCATCGGGAGCCATTTCAGTTGCCTGTACTGCATTAATACGATCGCCTGCAGTGCGTAAGCTGTTTTCGATGTCCCCTAAACGGGCCATATTTTCAGGTGAACGGTCGGCATTGTAAGCCTTTAATGCAGCCTGCTTATCCTCCATGGCCTGATTGGCTTCATTGCGAATCGACTGAATAGCAGTGGCTTTTTCATCCATGGTCATGAAATTAGAAGCGAAGGCGTTCACACTTCCGCATGAAAGCGCAATTATTACGCATAAAGAAATGATTGAATGGCGGTTCATTACAATAATTACCTTTAATTTATGTTAAGGGAAAACAGAAACAACAATTAACTACCCCGGCACATGTCGGGGACTTTTTTCAATAAACGAAACAAGCACTTCAAACCGCGCATAATAACGACTGTAAACGATTACACTTTTGATATTTATCAATATCCCTAATTCAAATCGTAGAAATAACAATCAACTCAACCACTACATTTCCCTGTTAATTCGCTTCAAAACATCTCTATTGTTATCGCAACAAATAATTTTTTAGTGGATGACACTAAGATGGTGAATTTTTCCGGTTCATTATCCTGCATAAAAAAGTGAAATAATGTTTCAGTGCACGTGCATTGACGTAACGAAAGCATCCCTCCTCTGGATAAAGCGCCCTGTCCCTGCATAGCTGGTGTGGCCCCAAGCCAGACACCGTCAGCAATGCAGAGAGGAATACATGCCCGGATTTCACGCGATAAGAGGTGTGATAATTGAACAACGTGGCGGTATAGCAGGGGGGCTAATTACAGAGGCAGGAATTTATTGCAATGGATGACAGGGCTGGTTGAATCAGCATAAATACTGTCCAGCCCAGATTCGTACGACTAAAAAAAGAAAAGCATTTTAATAACCGTATTCTTACCGCACTTCGGCAGGCGTTTTACGCAGATAAAGCAGCGTCAGCAAACAAATCACCGCGCCGGCATAAAAGGTATATTCTGCGCCCCACAGTTCCCAGATAGCGCCGGCACCCACGCTGGCCATCAGTAACCCGACCCCGCTGACCATACTGAAAAGACCAAACGCCGTACCGCGCAAATCCGCAGGTGCTGTTTTGGCCACCATAGCGGCCAGCAGCCCCTGAGTCATCCCCATATGCATGCCCCAGAGCGCAACGCCAATAATAATACCGGTCCAGTGGGTACTCAGGGCCAGAACGATATCAGCGGCAATCAATACGACTAGCCCCCACTGCAGAAGCCGGGTATGGCTCATACCATCAGAGAGTTTGCCAAACGGATAGGCCGAGAAAGAATAGATCACGTTCATCACCACCATCACCAGCGGGATTAAGGCCAGGGGAACGCCAGACTGTTGCGCACGGAGGACAAGAAAAGCCTCGCTAAAACGTGCCAGTGTGAATACCGCCCCCAGGCCAATGACCCACCAGCACGATTTTCCCAGCCGCGTTAAATTCTCTCTTTTGATGGGATTAGTGCGTTTATGTTCAACAGGGGTTTTCGGCTCCTTCAGGCCGAAATACAGCAGCGCAACCGAAAGAAAGCCGGGGATCAGGGCTATCCAGAAAACCGCGCGAAAATCATTATGTAGCAGCAGCATTAACCCCACGGCCAGTAGTGGCCCCAGAAATGCGCCGGTGGTATCCATAGACTGACGCAGGCCATATGCCGCCCCACGCAGTTCCGGCGGGGTGATATCTGCGACCAGTGCATCCCGTGGAGCACCGCGGATCCCCTTCCCCGCACGATCCATCAGGCGCGCGCCTAAAACCATCCCCGAAGAGGATGCGAGGGCGAAAAAGGGTTTGCTCAGCGCACCGAGGCCATACCCGAGTAGCGCCAGCCCTTTACGCTTGCCAAGATAGTCGCTAATCGCCCCCGAAAAGACTTTGATAAAGAGAGCGGTAGCCTCCGCAAGCCCTTCAATCAGGCCGATAACCAACACGCTCGTTCCAAGCGTAGTCACCATAAACAGTGGAAGCAGGCTGTGAATACTCTCTGACGAGATGTCCATCAACATACTGACGCCACCCACTACCCAGACCCCACGAGGGATCCGGCTGAGTACCGTAAATCTGGAAAGCATCTGTAACTCCTGCTCTGAAAATAGTGGCCTGACTGCTTACAGAATAGGATACGACGGATTAAAAACCTGAGGAAGAACAACGAGCCAATAAAAAAGCCAGCGCTCAGGCTGGCTTTTTTATCGCAGGAAAGGCGTTTAGTGTTTATCACGCCCACCCAGGAAGAAAATGCCCAGCGGAATGGCAAGCAGCACGGTGAACACCAGGCTATAAACAAAGATCATCGCTGATTGCAGGACATACATGCTGGTCGTCCAGGCAGAGAGAGGAATGTTGTACTGTTCAATAACGCCAACAATGGTTGCCCGCCCAACGCACGCGGCAGCAATCATAAACACAACCAGTAGCGCCAACAGGAACTTGCGGCCTTCAGGTGTTTTCAGTTTTGCACGTACCATCTCTCTCTTCCCTTCACAGATGAATAACATTATGTGGTACTTAAAATAACACGATCTGCTGCCAGACTCCAACGCAGTACAAACAACCACTCATTGCGCATGAACAGAGTTTTATACGCTGCCAATATTGAAAATGTAAGTAAATTACACTAACCATTCACGAACATTATGTTAACCTGTGCCTGATAGTTTGACATAAAGGAATGACTGTGAAAAAAGCACCTCAATTTGCCATTGCCCTGATTGCCGCCGCATGCGTTAGCACCAGCGCTTTCGCCAGCGACACCCCTAAAGCGCAGCCTCTGGAAAAAGTAGCGCCTTATCCGCAAGCGGAAAAAGGGATGAAACGTCAGGTCATTCAGTTACCCGCTCAGCAGGATGAAGCGAATTTCAAAGTGGAACTGTTAATTGGCCAGACGCTGGAAGTGGACTGCAACCAGCACCGTCTGGGCGGTCAGCTGGAAAGCAAAACCCTGGAAGGTTGGGGCTACGACTATTACGTCTTTGATAAAGTGACGTCTCCGGTTTCGACCATGATGGCCTGCCCGGATGGCAAGAAAGAGAAGAAATTTGTTACCGCGTATCTGGGTGACAACAGTCTGCTGCGCTATAACAGTAAGCTGCCAATCGTCGTTTATACGCCTGCAAACGTGGAAGTGAAATATCGCGTGTGGAAGGCGGAAGAAGAGACGGGCACCGCAGAAGTCCGTTAAGGATAAGCCGGGTCGCGATTTCGCCTGACCCGGCCATGATACTGTGCGGTTTAATAAGCCGGGTAAGCGCTAACGCTACCCGGCTTTATCACATCAGAGTGCGATATCCGCGACCGGTTTGTTTTCCGCCTGAGGCTTCAGCTCTGCCTTCGGTGCTGCGTCAGCAGCAGCTTGCGGCTTCACATATTGCAGCTGCAGAACGCGGCTGGTGTATTCCAGTTCCTGTTCCGTCGCGTCAACGTTACCGTTCAGCTTAGTGCCGTAAGAAGGAATAATGGTTTTCAGTTTTGCCTGCCATTCCGGGCTGGCAACTTTGTCTTTAAACACTTTTTCCATCAGATGCAGCATGATTGGCGCAGCGGTAGAAGCCCCCGGTGACGCACCCAGCAGCGCAGCAACAGTGCCTTCTTTGTCACTGACCACTTCGGTACCCAGACGCAGTACACCGCCCTCTTTCGGATCGCGTTTGATGATCTGTACACGCTGACCCGCCTGCCACAAACGCCAGTCTTCTTTCTTCGCCTGCGGATAGTACTCTTTCAGCGCGTCAAAGCGTTCATCGTCAGAGAGCATCACCTGGCTAATCAGGTATTTCACCAGATCGAAGTTATCGAGACCGACGTCCATCATGGGCTTAACGTTAGAGGTGGTGGTCGCACTCAGCAGGTCCCAGAGGGAACCGTTTTTCAGGAACTTCGTGGAGAAGGTCGCGAATGGCCCGAACAGCACCACACGTTTACCGTCAAGCACGCGGGTGTCGATGTGCGGAACGGACATGGGTGGCGCACCAACGGAAGCCTGACCGTAGACTTTTGCCAGGTGACGATTCACCACTTCCGGGTTTTCAGACACCAGGAACTGACCGCCCACCGGGAAGCCTGCGTAATCGTCCGCTTCCGGAATACCGGTTTCCTGCAGCAGTTTCAGCGCCGCGCCGCCCGCACCAATAAAGACAAACTTCGCCTTGATGACGTGCTCTTCTTCATTGTGTTTCAGATCGGCAACGGTCACGCTCCAGCTGTTATCCGCATTGCGCTTAAAGCCACGCACTTCGGTGCTGAGCTGCAGATTAAAGTTCTCTTTTTTCTGCAGGGAACCTACCAGCTGGCGGGTAATTTCGCCGTAGTTCACGTCAGTACCAATTTCAGTACGAGTCGCGGCGACTTTCTGGTTCGGGTCACGACCTTCCATGACCAGCGGAGCCCACTCTTTAATCTGCGCGTGATCTTCGGAGTATTTCATGCCGCGGAACAGCGTGCTCTGCTGCAGAGCCGCATAGCGCGCACGCAGGAAGTTAACGTTCTGCTCGCCCCACACAAAGCTCATGTGCGGCACGGTGTTGATGAAGGAGTGCGGATCGTGCATTACGCCGCTGTTCACCTGGTGAGACCAGAACTGGCGAGAAATCTGGAATGCTTCGTTGATCTCAACCGCCTTCTCGATACTAATGGAACCGTCCTTTTTCTGCGGTGTGTAGTTCAGTTCCATGAGTGCCGAATGGCCCGTACCGGCGTTGTTCCAGCCATTCGAGCTCTCCTGCGCCACGCCATCGAGGCGCTCGACCATGGTCATAGACCAGTCCGGCTGCAGTTCTTGCAGATAGGTTCCCAGCGTGGCGCTCATAATACCGCCACCAATTAAAAGGACGTCCGTTTCCTGCTCTTTTGGCGTGTCAGCTTTTGCCGCCATTGAGACGGTATTCAGCCCCACGGCCAGAGACAAGAGCATGGCAGTCATTTTTTTCATAATTTATGCCTTAGTGTAAAAGTGCGTGATGCGTGGAAATTGCAGGTGAAAAAAGCTGCGCGGGAACGGTAACAACTTTTAAATGGTGTTTAAAGGTTAAGAAATTATTGTAATTGTGAAATTTAATGATGGATTGTTTGTGAGGGATTACCTATGCGGCTGGCAAAAGGCGGCTTTTCTGGCTAGTATGTTGCGTTTTGTGATCGCGCGCACGGAAGCCTGCCCTAACCTGCGAAGTGTTATGTCATTACCCGATTCTTCTTTACCCCATGAAGGCCATGTCGCCTCGGTGTTACGCTCTCCCCGGCTGCTGATGCGTGAAACGCTGGCAGGCGTGATTACTGCCCTGGCGCTTATTCCTGAAGTGATTTCGTTTTCTGTCGTCGCAGGGGTTGATCCTAAAGTCAGCCTGATTGCTTCCGTGGTGCTGTGTCTTGCCCTGTCCGTGCTCGGCGGCCGCCCGGCAATGGTCACGGCGGCAGCGGGTTCCGTGGCGCTGGTGATTGGCCCGATGGTGCATCAGCATGGCGTGCAGTACATTTTGCCGGCCGTTCTGCTGGCCGGGGCGATCCAGATCCTCTTCGGCGTGCTCGGCATGGCGCGACTGATGCGCTTTATTCCGCAGTCGGTGATGACCGGATTTGTTAACGCGCTCGGTATTTTGATTTTCTTCGCCCAGGTTCCCCATTTCTGGAGCCGAAGCCCGCTGATTGTGGGCCTGTTCGTGCTGACGCTGCTGATCGTCCTCTGGGTGCCCCGCTATATCAAAAGTATCCCCGCGCCGCTTATTGCCATTGTGGTGTTAACCCTGTTTACCGTGACCACCGGGCAAATCCTGCCGACCGTGGGTGACGAAGGCACCATGAGCGGTGGCCTGCCCGGGCTGACGCAGCTGCTTGTCCCGCTGAACACCGATACGCTGAGCATTATCTGGCCATGCGCATTAAGCATTGCATTTGTGGGTCTGCTGGAGTCGCTGCTGACGGCAAAACTGGTGGATGAGCTGACAGCAACCCCGTCCGGCAAGCGCCGCGAAAGCATTGGTCTGGGCATCGGTAACATTCTGGCCGGCTGGTATGGCGGTATCGCAGGCTGCGCCATGATTGGTCAAACCATCGTCAACGTGGAGATGGGCAAAGGCCGCAGCCGCATTTCCACTGTTGCGGCCGGTCTTGTGCTTCTGGTGCTGGTGACGGCGCTGAGTGAAGTGATGGCCCGCATCCCGATGGCCGTGCTGGCCGGGATTATGGCGATTGTCGCCGTCAAAACCTTCAGCTGGCATAGCCTGCAGCCCGCGACGATGAAAAATGCCCCCATTGCGGAAACGGTCGTGATGCTGGTGACCGTTGCAGCCACGGTTTCAACCGGCAACCTGGCCATTGGTGTGCTGGGCGGGATTATCGTGATGGCACTCCTTCCCGCCCGAATTAAGCGTCGGGTTAAAGAAGAAAAAGCGTTGCCAGCCCAAGAAAAATAAAGAAGCCGCCCGTATCGGTGATGGCAGTGATCATTACGCTCGACCCCACTGCGGGGTCGCGCCCGAGTTTTGTCATCGTCAACGGGATGATGACACCCATCATCGACGCAACCAGCAGGTTCAGCACCATCGCCAGCATCATCACGCCGCCTAATGCCATATCGTCGTACAGCCACCAGGTAATGCCGCCCATAATTCCGCCCCACACCAGGCCATTAATCAGCGCCACGCCCATCTCTCTGAAGATCAGGAAGGCAAAGTTACCCGGCTGAATGTTCTCCAGCGCCAGCGCGCGAACAATCATGGTGATGGTCTGGTTGCCGGTATTGCCGCCTATCCCGGCCACAATCGGCATCAGCGAGGCTAACGCGACCAGCTGCGAAATGGTGTGTTCGAAGCCATCAATCACGCGGGAGGCGATAAACGCGGTACAGAGGTTAATGGCAAGCCAGGCCCAGCGGGTTTTGACCGCCTTGCCCACGGAGGCATGGACGTCATCTTCGGCGCTGATCCCACCAAGCGCACGCAGATCGTTATCGGTCTCTTCGTAGACCACGTCAACGATCTCATCGATTGTCAGACGTCCCATCAGCTTGCCGACCGAGTCCACCACCGCCGCACTCACGAGGTCGTCACGTTCGAAGGTACGCGCGGCTTTTTCCGCGTCATCCTCCGGCGAGAAGACCATCGGCTCGTTTTCCATGACCTCGCTCACCCGCCGCTGAGTGCTGTTGAGCAGGATCGTTTTCAGCTCCAGCTCACCGAGCAGGGTTTTATCCCGCGAGGTCACGAACAGTTTATCGGTGTTGTCGGGCATACTCCCCAGGCGGCGTAAATAGCGCTGCACCGTGCCAAGCGTGACGTCCGGGCGCACCGTGATGACGCCAAACTCCATAATTGCGCCAACGCTGTGTTTATCGTAGTGCATCACCTGGCGCACGCGCGCCCGCTCATCGGCAGGCAGCGAGGCCAGCAGTCGGCCGGTCAGGTTACGCGGCAGGTGTTGAACAAGGTAAATCTGTTCGTCGATATCCAGCGTTTGCAGGGCATCAAGAATATCCCGGTCGCTCATCTCATCGATAAGGTCATCCCAGACGTTTTCCGACGCCTCCAGCAGCACCTGCCCGCGCTCGTGATCCTGCACCAGACGCCACAGGGCGTGACGCTCTTCCGAGGGAAGTGCTTCGAGGGTATCCGCCAGGTCGGGCGGAGGCAAATGGGCAACCAGTGCACCTACCTCAGCAATATCGTCGGCTAAAGTGCCGACATCATATTGCTCAGCCAGGGTCAGTTTGCCCAGTAACGCAGAAGTGACCGCTTTATCGGTCGTGAGAAGCCAGATGAGACGCGCACGTTCCTGGTCACGCTGCCGGGCGCTGTTTTTCTTTAATACCGACATCAATCATAAATCCATGAAATGAGATGGCATTAAGCATAGCGCGGGGATATGTAAATAAGAATAAACAACGGGACGGGATGCATAAAAAAGCGGCACATCGGCCGCGATTTTATCCCCTCTCCCGGTCGGAGAGGGTCAGACGAGACATCAGGCCGTGCGCGCTACCGCATCACGAGACGCCGCATCGCGCTCCTCGCCGGTCAACTCGCTGAGCTTGCCGTCGCGCATCTCCAGCAGACGGTCGGCATGAATGAAGTAGTGATCGTCATGGCTGATGGCGAAAATAGTTTTGCCCATCGCCTTCATCAGCGGCAGTAACACCTGATAAAACTCGCGGCGGAAATGCGGGTCCTGGTCTGCCGCCCATTCATCAAGCAGGATGATGTCACGCTCTTCAGCCAGTGCCAGCAGCAGCGCCACGCGCTTTTTCTGCCCCTTCGAGAGTTTCAGGTTCAGGATTTTACCGTCCTGAAGCTCAAGCTTATGGGACATCTGCAGTTGCCCAAGCCATTTCTCCACCAGCGCAGGGTTAGCCTGCTGCCCTTCCGGCCCCAGCAGGTGATCAAAGAGCCAGACATCGGTGAAGACCGCCGAGAAGAGCTTGCGATAATCCTCAGGTTTCTCCGCGCTCAGCGCTTTGCCATCCAGCAAAATCTCGCCCGATTGCGGCTGATATAAACCGGTGAGCAGCATCGCCAGCGTGGATTTTCCGCTACCGTTACCGCCAATCAGGAACAGCAGTTCGCCGCGATGAATCGTCAGGTTTACCGGTCCGACGGCAAAAGCGTTGTCCTGATAGCGGAACATGACGTTACGCAGTTCCAGGGTTTGCCAGTTCGGGAAGGCCTGCGGGCGTGGGAATTCGGCTTTAAACGGTGCGAGATCGAATTTATTGAGCTTGTTAAACGCCACCTGAGCGCTCAGCAACGTTGGCAATGCGCCCACGGCGGAGAGGAGCGGTGTACGTAAAAACAGCAGCGTCAGTGAATAGGTCGCCGCGACGTTGGTATCCGCCCATCCCAGACTGTTCGCCATCCAGAAGACCAGGCCAATGGCGCCCAACATCATAATGTTCGACCAGTTCACCGCGCTCAGGTGGAAGGTATCGGCGCGAATGATGTGATGCCGGTATTCGCGGGCATCGGGAATATAGAGATGGTTAAAGATATGCTCGGCACGCTCGCGATTCAGGGTCAGCTCTTTACGCCCTTCCAGCACGGTCTGGTAATCGTTATAGAGCTTATCCTCGGTTTCACGCAGCACCGCCATGTGTTTATAGACGCGCGACACCAGCAGAAAACCGCCCCAGATGGTGATAACAATCCACAGCGCAGTGACCGCCAGCATTTTTGTGGAGAGCCAGGCGAGATACGCCGCCGAACCAAAGGTCAAAATAATGCCCTGCACCAGCTCCGGCAGACGAACGAAGGCAATGGTAATGGCGCGCACGTCGCTGGTCAGCCCTGCCAGCAGGGAGGCACTTCCAAGCTGCTCAACGCGTTCTACCTGCGTGTCCAGAATACGCTTGATAAATTCACTGCGCAGACGGAAAACGAAATGGTGTCCCAGCGCCGTCAGCGCCAGCTGCGAGCCGAGCGTCACCGCCATCAACAGCAGTAGCAGGCCAAGAAACTCCGGCAGGACGGCGAGTGAGGTATCGACCATTTCAATCAAGCGCACGTTAATAAACGCGATCAGGCCGATACCTAACGCGGCGCTGGCGAGGCTTAACGCCATGACGGCAATGAAGGGCCAGCGATACTGACGCCAGACGAGGAGAAGTAGTTGCATGCAGGCAATCCGGGCAATAAAAATCAGCCAGCAGTTTAAACTGCCGGACGGTTACATCAAGAATAATTCTTATTTTTATTGGCCACGGGATGCCTGCCGGAACGTCAGGTTAAGGCGGAACTCGCCGGTCTGAGGATGTACTCCCGGTTTGAGGGGCTGAATGCCGTGATAAAAAAGCCGCGATTCCCTGCCCCAAACCACCACATCACCGTGCTCCAGCATGAGCCGTTTCAGCGGATCGTTACGGCGTAATCCGCCAAACTGGAAGACCGCGGGCAGGCCTAAGGATACCGAGACGATCGGCGCGCGCAGATCGGGTTCATCCTTGTCCTGATGCAGCGAGAGCTTTGCCCCCACGGCGTAGCGGTTAATCAGACAGGCATCCGGGCGAAAGTCGGCATAGCCCGCTTCAACGGCGGCGTCATGGCAGAGCGCCCGAAAAACGTCAGGCATCGGCGGCCATGGCTGGCCGGTTACAGGATCGCCCGGGGCATATACATAGCCCTGCGCGTTTGTCGCCCAGCCCAGTTCCCCGCAGTTCGTCATCGCCACCGACATGGTGTACCCCCCGGGTGTCACCATGTGTCGAAACGGCGAGACCGCCGCCAGCTCATCGATGCCGGCAAGCAGCGCCGCCGCGCGGGAAAGCGCAAAGCGGCGCAGGATCACCGCGCCGGGCGCAAGGGGCTCCTGCCAGGGTTCCGCATCTGCAAAAAGATCGAGCATTATCCCTCCGGGTTCTTTGCCTCACGTTTCAGTAACAACGCCTTTCGTTCTGTCCCCCAGCGGTAGCCTGAAAGCGCACCGTCGTGACGAACAACACGGTGGCAGGGGATGATAACGGCCAGTTTATTTGCGGCACAGGCTCCCGCCACCGCACGGACAGCGCCTGGGCTACCGATCGTCTGCGCCACCTGGCGATAACTTGCCGTTTCACCGCGGGGAATGTCACGAAGCGCCTGCCACACACGCTGCTGGAAAGCGGTGCCCCGAATATCCAGCGGAAGTGCCAGCGGCACGGTATGGTCATCGATAGCGCTAATCACCCGCTCAATACGCCGGGCGAATTCTCCTTCCAGCGTTTCTCGCTCTGCTTTTGGAAACAGCGTCAAAAGCTCCCTGGTTAATGTCGCATCGTCGTCACCCAGCAGAATTGCGCAGATCCCGCGCTCGCTTTCACCCACCAGGCAACGGCCTAACGAACACTCACCAATCGCATAACGCACCGCCACATCCCCTTTGCGGTACTGCTTCGCCGTCATGCCCAGCGCAGCGTTGGCTTGACGATAATAGCTGCTGCTGTCAGGAAACCCGGCGGCCAGCACGGCATCGGTAATTTTGTCCCCCTGCGCAAGCGCGGTACGCAGGCGTTGTACCCGCGCCGCCTGTTGCCAGGCTTTAGGCGTCATACCGGTAACGGACTTAAACAAGCGGTGGAAGTGGAAAGGACTCATGGCGACCTGCTGCGCCAGCACTTCCAGCGTTAACGCGGGATCGCGCTCCAGCAGACGGCAGGCATGTTCAACTTTTGCCAGCGTCTGTTCCTGCGGATCGCGTTTGTCCGGTTGACAGCGTTTACACGGGCGAAACCCTGCCTGAAGGGCATGATCTACATCGGGGTAGAAGCGGACATTTTTACGTAACGCGTGGCGGGCACGGCAGGACGGACGACAGACGATCCCCGTCGTTTGCACGGCAAAGACAAACTGATCGTCAGCACGCGGATCGCGAGCCAGCACGGCCAGCCAGCGATCGTCATCGGTAGTAAAGGTCGGGTTTTTCATCATCAGCTCCTCTTACAAGCATACATACAGCGTGCCCGAGTGCCACTGATTAAAAACCCGCAACCTTGCTTTTTAATTCTTATCACTCACCAGGAAGCTGTCGAACTGCGGCGAACTCCAGGTTTTGAAGCCATCAGCCTCTTTGGTGATCATATAGACAGCCAGTCCTTCCTGGCGGACCACCTCTTTGGCTTTCTCCGGACCGAGGACCATTAAACCGGTATCCCAGGCATCGGCTTCCAGCGCGGTGGGGGCAATGACCGTCACCGAGACCAGATTATGCGCGATAGGGCGGCCGGTCTGCGGATCGATGACATGCGAAATCCGCTTCCCGTCGAGCTCATAATAGTTACGGTAACTCCCGGAGGTGCTGATACCGTGACCGTTGATATCCACAATCGCCTGTACGGCGTTTTGCTGGTCGGTCGGTTTTTGAATCGCCACCCGCCACGGATTACCGCTGGCATTCATGCCGCGGCTGACTAACGCGCCGCCCACGGACACCAGGTAACACGAAATACCTTCCTGGGCCATCAGCGCGGCCAGATGATCTGCCGCATACCCTTCCCCTACCGTCGACAGATCGACAAACAGATCGGGAATATCTTTTTGCAGGTACTGTTGTCCGTACTGGTTGATCACCGTCAGGTGCTGCAACCCTGTCCGGGCGCGGGCGTCATCTATCGCCGCCTGGTCAGGCGTGGTGACAGGTTGCTTGTTCGGGCCAAACCCCCACAGGTTAACCAGCGGCCCCACTGTCACGTCCATCGCGCCGTTGGTCTTGTAGCCCACGCGCATTGATTCGGTCACGATATCGGCCATTGCTTCGCTCACCGGCCACAGGGAAGTGCTGGTAGAGAGGTTAAAGCGCATCAGCGCAGAGTCATTTTTGTAGGTCGAAAGAAGCTGATCGTCGGCGTCCAGCTGCGACTGAATTTTGCTGCGAAGTTCGTCAGCGCGTGTCTTATCGAGATTCATCACGCTGACACGCCAGAATGTGCCCATCGTTTTGCCTTCCAGCACCGTCGCCGCGGGAGCATCCGTTTTGGCCACAGGCGTGGAAGAGTCACATGCTGTCAGGAAAAAAAGTATAGCCAGGAAGCTGGCGCGTAAAAAAGTCATGTCCATTCATTATTATCCTCATGCCAGGGCGGCAAGAGTACACCAAAAGGGTGAATTGTAAGAACCGAAAAGGCACGAAAAAGGGGCCATAAGGCCCCCTTTGTCACACGATGAAGCGATTAGAACTGGTAAACCAGACCCAGCGCTACGATATCATCAGTACCGATACCCGCCTGACGGGTGAATTCATTTTCATCAACCAGGTTGATTTTGTAATCAACGTAGGTGGACATGTTTTTGTTGAAGTAGTAAGTCGCGCCAACATCAACATATTTCAGCAGATCCTGATCGCCGTAACCTTCGATGTCTTTACCTTTGGACTGCAGGTAAGCCACGGATGGACGCAGACCGAAGTCGAACTGGTACTGAGCAACCACTTCGAAGTTCTGTGCTTTGTTAGCAAAGCCGTAAATGTCGCTGCTGCTCTGAGAGTTACCGAAACGGGTTGCGTTATAGGTCTGAGAGTACTGCGCCGCCAGGTAAATGTTGTTGGCGTCGTATTTCAGGCCACCAGAGTAAACTTCAGCACGATCGCCTTCGCCTTTCAGCGCCAGGTTAGCGGTGTCGTTCTGGTCAGCAGTACGTTTAGAAGAAGACATCGCACCACCGATGCTGAAGCCTTCGCCCAGGTTGTAGGTCACAGACGCGCCGTAACCGTCACCGTTCTGTTTCAGAGTGCTACGACCGGAATCGTTTTCACCGCTTACGCTGCCGTTTTTACCCTGATACTGCAGAGCAAAGTTCAGGCCATCAACCAGACCGAAGAAGTCCTGGTTACGGTAGGTTGCTACGCCGTTAGCACGGGATTGCAGGAAGTTGTCTGCACCGTAGGTGTCGCCGCCAAATTCTGGCAGAACGTCAGTCCAGGACGTTACGTCGTAGATCACACCGTAGTTACGACCATAATCGAAAGAACCCGCGTCAGCGAATTTCAGACCCGCGAACGCTACACGCGTCCAGGACTGGTTGTCGCTTTCAGAGGTGTTGCCCTGAATCTGGTATTCCCACTGGCCGTAACCGGTCAGCTGATCGTTAACCTGGGTTTCGCCTTTGAAGCCAAGACGCATGTAAGTCTGGTCGCCATCATTGCTCTTGTCGTCAGAGAAATAGTGCAGACCATCAACTTTGCCGTACAGATCTAATTTGTTGCCATCTTTGTTATAAATTTCAGCCGCATTTGCTGCGCCTGCCACCAGCAGAGCTGGTACCAGGAGGGACAGTACTTTAACTTTCATTTTATTAACCCTCTGTTATATGCCTTATAATTGCCACTGCTTACTGATTAACCCTCATTAACCAGTCGGCAATTTCATTCTCCGCAAAATTACAGAATAATCCAACGGGAATATGATACGAAAACTTTGAAAATGTTTCATTTCACGATAAACATGTTTCAAAATGTAAATATCAAGGAACTTTTACAAAGCACAAAGAGCTTAAGAATTTAGCACTTATCATCAAGCGAGAAGAAAAAACATTTAAATTCAGTAAACTACATTAAAAATATTTACAGCACTGAATGACAAAACAAGATCGGCCGTTGTCTCTAAAATAACTCTCGCTATCATCATTAACTTTATTTATTACCGTCATTCAGATTTGAATGTCTGTTTATCCCTAATTCTACCGAATGCCTGGCATTCGGTTTTTTTTTACCTTTCTTTACGTAGCATGCGTTTTTTTGTGCTACCGCACTGAAATTGTAACGACTATTAACTAAATTCGTTTCCTCTCTCCTCGAGAACCGCGCCATTACTGCAAATCTCAATTTCTTGTTAATTCGTGCTATTTATCGGTATGTATCGGTTTTTATTTGTACACTCTCACTCGCTTTGTACATGTTTCATGCAATGGCGTTCTCCGATATTGTCAGCCGAAAAAGTGGCGGGTTCAAAGAGCGTGACGCTGGAAATTCAGGTATTACCCTTTATACTGCCCTATCGCCATAGAGCACGACCATTACGGGTTAAAGATATCAATGAGTCAGACTGAAACTACCGCTCCGAGCAAATTCTCCCTCTTACCCGGGAGCATCACCCGTTTCTTTCTTCTTTTGATCGTTGTGCTGCTAGTCACAATGGGGGTTATGGTTCAGAGCGCGGTTAACGCCTGGCTGAAGGACAAGAGCTATCAGGTTGTTGATATCACCCATGCCGTCCACAAGCGCATTGATACCTGGCGCTATGCAACCTGGCAGATTTACGACAACATCGCGGCCGCGCCGGCAACCTCTTCCGGAGACGGGCTTCAGGAGACTCGCCTGAAGCAAGACGTCTATTATCTGGAAAAACCACAGCGTAAAACCGAAGCGCTGATCTTCGGCTCTCATGACAGCGCAACGCTTGAGATGACCCAGCGCATCTCAACCTATCTTGATACCCTTTGGGGTGCCGAGACGGTGCCGTGGTCGATGTACTATCTGAACGGTCAGGACAACAGCATGATCCTGATCTCAACCCTGCCGCTAAAAGATCTCTCTTCCGGTTTCAAAGAGACGACCGTGGGCAGCATTGTCGATTCCCGCCGGGCAGAAATGCTGCAGCAGGCGAACGCCCTTGATGAACGTGAGAGCTTCTCATCTCTGCGCCGCCTCGCCTGGCAGAATGGCCATTACTTTACGCTGCGTACCACCTTTAACCAGCCAGGCCATCTGGCGACGGTGGTGGCCTTCGATTTGCCCATCAATGACTTGATTCCACCGGATATGCCGCTCGACAGCTTCCGTCTGGAGCCGGACAGCAGCACTCAGAATATGCGTGCCGCATCGGACAAAGAGGCCGCAGAGAGCGTATCGATCTCCTTTAACGGCTCGAAAATCGAAATTGCCTCTTCGCTGAACTCAACTGGTATGCGTCTGGTGTGGCAAGTGCCGTTCGGCACCCTGCTGCTTGATACGCTGCAAAATATCCTGCTGCCCCTGCTGCTGAATATCGGCCTGCTGGCGCTGGCGCTGTTTGGCTACAGCACGTTCCGCTTCCAGTCAGGGCGTCAAAGCGATGCCGCCCCGGTCCCGGCAGGAACCAGTAACGAACTGCGCGTGTTGCGCGCGCTGAATGAAGAGATTATTTCCGTGCTGCCGCTTGGGGTGCTGGTTCACGATCAGGAAGCCAACCGTACGGTGATGAGCAATAAAATTGCTGACCACCTGCTGCCTCATCTCAATCTGCAGAACATCACCGCTATGGCGGATCAACATCAGGGCGTGATTCAGGCCACCATTAATAACGAGCTGTATGAGATCCGACAGTTCCGCAGCCAGATCGCCTCCCGCACGCAGATCTTCATCATCCGCGATCAGGATCGTGAAGTGCTGGTGAATAAAAAGCTCAAGCAGGCACAACGTCTGTATGAGAAAAACCAGCAGGGGCGCGCTGCCTTTATGCAGAATATTGGTGATGCCTTCAAGAAGCCGTTAAAAATGCTGGCGACCCAGGCGGCGGCGCTGAATACATCTGAAAGCCATCAGCTTGCCTGCCAGGCCGACTCGCTGGTGCGCATGGTAGATGAGATCCAGCTGGCGAATATGCTCGAAAATGATTTCTGGAAAGGAACGCCGACTCTCTTCTCTATCCAGAATCTGATCGATGAAGTGGTGCCTGAGGTCCTGCCCGTGATTAAGCGCAAAGGGCTGCAGCTGCTGATCAATAACCATTTACCGGCGAATGATGAACGTCATGGCGATCGCGAAGCGCTGCGTCGCATTCTGCTGATGATTATTCAGTACGCCGTCACCACCACCCAGATCGGCAAGATCACCCTGGAAGTCAGTACCGACGAGTCGGCTGAAGATCGCCTGACGTTCCGTATCCTGGATACCGGGGAAGGCGTAACGACAAGCGAAATCGATAATCTGCATTTCCCGTTCCTGAATGACACCCAGAGCGATCATTACGGCAAGGCCAATGCCCTGACCTTCTGGCTGTGCGATCAGCTGGCACGTAAGCTCGGTGGCCATCTGAATATCAAGGCCCGCGAATCACTTGGCACGCGTTACTCGCTGCACGTTAAAATGGCGGCGAATCCACAGGAAGAAGACGAAGAACGCCTGCTGGATGATGTGGTCGTGATGGTGGATGTGACCTCGAACGAGATCCGCAATATTGTGGTTCGTCAGTTAGAAAACTGGGGCGCGGCCTGCATAACGCCGGATGAAAGACTCTCAAGTCAAGAATTTGATCTGTTTTTAACTGATAATCCGTCTAATCTTACTGCCTCCGGCTTGCTTTTAAGCGATGATGAGCCAGGCGTGCGAAAAATCGGCCCAGGCCAGCTGCGCGTCAACTTTAATATAAGCAATGCGATGCAGGAAGCTGTACTACAACTAATAGAAGAGCAACTGGCGCAGGAAGAGATAGCGGAATCACCGTTAGGCGGCAATGAAAATGCCGAGCTTCACGCCAGCGGATACTATTCACTCTTTGTTGATACAGTACCAGATGATGTTAAGCGGTTGTATACTGAGTCCGCTGCGAATGATTTTGCAGCGCTGGCACAGACAGCACACCGGCTTAAAGGGGTGTTTGCCATGCTTAATCTGGTTCCCGGCAAGCAGTTATGTGAAACGCTGGAACATCTAATTCGTGAGAAAGATGCCTCTGGCATTGAAAAATACATCAGCGACATTGACGCCTACGTCAAAAGCTTGC
Organism: Enterobacter sp. PTB; assembly: GCF_051130085.1. Taxonomy (NCBI): domain Bacteria; kingdom Pseudomonadati; phylum Pseudomonadota; class Gammaproteobacteria; order Enterobacterales; family Enterobacteriaceae; genus Enterobacter; species Enterobacter sp. PTB. The sequence continues at coordinate 133,752 of NZ_JBDKEE010000013.1, read as the reverse complement.
TGTAGCAAGGTAGCCTTATACATGAACAATATGAACGTAATTATTGCCGATGACCATCCGATTGTACTGTTCGGTATTCGCAAATCACTTGAACAGATCGAGTGGGTGAATGTAGTCGGTGAATTTGAAGACTCTACAGCACTGATCAATAACCTCCCAAAGCTTGATGCGCATGTGCTCATCACCGATCTCTCCATGCCTGGGGACAAATACGGTGATGGGATCACACTCATCAAATATATCAAACGTCACTTCCCCGACATCTCGATCATTGTTCTGACCATGAACAACAACCCGGCCATTCTGAGCGCCGTGCTGGATCTGGATATCGAAGGGATTGTATTGAAACAGGGTGCGCCGACCGATCTGCCAAAAGCGCTCGCTGCGCTGCAGAAAGGCAAGAAGTTCACGCCTGAAAGCGTCTCTCGTTTGCTGGAAAAAATCAGCGCCGGTGGCTATGGCGACAAACGCCTGTCTCCGAAAGAGAGCGAAGTTCTGCGCCTGTTCGCCGAAGGTTTCCTGGTCACCGAGATTGCCAAGAAGCTGAACCGCAGTATTAAAACCATCAGTAGCCAGAAGAAATCAGCAATGATGAAACTGGGTGTGGATAACGATATTGCACTGCTGAACTATCTCTCCTCCGTTACGCTGAGCGCGTCGGATAAGGATTGATGTTGACCGGGTGTGCGGCCTGATGGCCTCACCTCCCCCTCCCGGCGTGTGAGGGAAACAACAAAAAAGGCCCTGACGGGCCTTTTTTTATACTCTCGCTTTTCTGACCCGTTCCGCATACACGGAAATCGTCTGTTTCAGGACGTCCAGCGTCACCGGTTTCGACAGACAACTGTCCATCCCTGACTCCAGACAGCGCTGTTTCTCTTCCGCCAGCGCATTCGCCGTCACGCCCACGACCGGCAACGTCAGGCCAAGCTGGCGTATACGCTGCGTCAGACGGTAGCCATCCATATTCGGCATGTTGACGTCGCTAAGAACGATATCAATGTGGTTTTTACTCAGCACGTTCAGCGCATCCACGCCGTCATTGGCGGTTTTGCACTGATAGCCAAGCGAACCCAGCTGGTCTGCCAGCAGGCGACGGTTAATCGGATGGTCATCCACCACCAGAATCATCATATCGTCATTCAGCGATGCCAGCGCATCCGGTGACGGCAACTCCGTCGCCCCGTCGCTATCTTCCAGCTGCACGCTGTAAATACGTGCCAGCAGGCTCATGAGCTCATGCGGCGTCGCCACGCTGTGCACCCATTCACCCGGAGCTCGTTCGACCGGAATACCGATATGACGACGGCAGAAGTGAACCACCCCTCTGCCCTGCCAGGGTTGCTCCAGCACCTCGTCGGTGATCAGCACGTCGTCGACATCCGGCGTTTGCCCTTCATAGCGGGACACGCGCACGCCGCTGTGGGTAAGAAGCGCCGTCAGGTAATCATTCAGTGAGGCATTGTGTACTGCCAGCCAGCAGCGCTTATCGCTTAGCCCATCCACCACCGCTTTTGCCGGGTACTGGGCAGAATAGAGCGGAATGCGGATAGTAAACTGGCTGCCCATGCCTGGCTCGGTATCAACGGAGATATCGCCGTCCATCATGCTCACGAGCTTCTCACAGATCGCCAGACCCAACCCGGTCCCCTGGAAGTTACGCTGTACGCCGGTACCGACCTGGAAGAACGGGTCAAACAGACGCACCACTTCCTTCGCCGGGATACCCACGCCGGTATCACGCACGCGAATACTCAGGTAGTCCCCTGCCCGGCACACATGCAACACAATGCAGCCGATATCGGTAAATTTAATGGCGTTACTGAGCAGGTTAGAAATGACCTGCTGCAGACGCATCGGATCGCCATGCAGCGTCAGCGGCACGTCCGGCTCAATAAAGCAGTAGAGGCCCAGCTGTTTACGCACCACCAGCGGCAGATAGTTGGCGCTGATGTGGTTCATCACCTCGCGCGGAGAGAACTCCCGCGGCTCAATTTTCAGCTGCTCCGACTCAATTTTGGAGAAATCGAGAATATCGCTGATGATTTTCAGCAGCAGGCTGGAGGAGTTATTCATCGCCGTCACCAGGCGATCGACCCCTTTCGGCAGCTCTTTGGTCTGCAGAAGATCAAGGTTACCGATAATCCCGTACAGCGGGGTACGCAATTCGTGGCTGACGGTGGCGAGGAACATGGATTTTGACTGGCTGGCCTGCTCGGCGGCCTGCGCCATCTCCTGCAGGGACTCTTCCATCTTCACACGCGCCGAGACGTCTACCAGGACGCAAATTGCCACGTTCTCATTACGATAGCGGGAGTGCACAAAGCTGATTTGCAGGTTCGTGTGCGTGCTGGTCAGCACGTCAACGAAGTTCACCTGCTGGCCACAGATAATCTGCGTCAGCCTCTGTCGGTCCTCATGCGTCAGCATGTTCAGGTAGTTATGCGCCAGCTCGTTACTGAGGATATTGGTCCCGTCCTGCGTGCGCAGGATGCAGATCCCCACCGGCGCCGAGGCGACAATCTTGCGGTTAAACTGCTCGTGCTCTTCCAGCCGCTGGGCGTCGCTTTCGGCGGGTATAAAGATTTTGCGCTCATACATTCGCGCCAGGGTAAACAGCGCCCCCCCGGCCAGCAGGTTCAGCAAAATCGCGTTCATGATAAGAATGCGGATCCGCTCAAGCACCATATCCACGGGCAGCGAATAGACAATACTCAGCGACGAAGGCGGCAAGCTCTTTTTAAGCACCAGCTCACGGAAGCCTGAGGTATAGCCAAACCACGACCGCTCCTGCATCCAGTGCGGATCGACGTTCAGTCGATTATCCGGACCGGCGAGTGAGATCAGGGTATGTCCGTTTTCATCCAGAATGGTCACGCCCATCGGCAGACTGCCCGGCGTGAAGAAGTTTTCCATGCGAATGGTCTGTTCAATCCCCAGCAGCGCCTGCAGACGATTGCCCAGATAGACCGGCGTGAGGGCGTAGAAATAGCCCACGCCCATGCGTGGCCCCTGGCTTATCCAGAAGATGTTATTCCCGCGCTCGTCCTGCGGCGCATTGCGATATTTCACAATACGTTCGTGCAGGCTTTTCAGCGCATCATCGCGCTCAACGGGCACATCGCGCAGGCCAAAGTCGGCCATGCAGAGATTTTCACTGCCAATCAGGAAGACGCGGTTCAGATCATAGGCGGCGGAAAAGTTGTCACGCCAGTAGCGCATAAACCAGGAGAGCGACTCCAGTGAACCGCGCCAGGTGCTGCCCATCGCAGAGCAATCGGAATCCGGAAACAGCGGCTCGAAATTCGGTACTTCGGTTTTGTCATTACGCCCTCGGATGGCAAGAATGCCGTTTTCCGCGGTCAGGCGATTCTCGGCAATGTACTTCAGCTCCTTCATCACGTCGGACGTTCGCTGAATATAGCGCTGTGCCTGATCGGAGCTTAAGTTAAACTCCTGGCGGATCTCCGCTTCTTTCTGATGAAGGGCGTTAACGATGTAAAACACCGACAATAATGCCACCAGCAACCAAAGCAAGAGCGCCAGCGCCCGAAACAGATAGCGAGAGACTTTCAGCGTGGTACGAAAGGAGACGAGGTATTTCAAAGGGGCGAGGCTCCGCCGTCGGGGTCAAAAAGAATGTGGTTAAGGTAGCGGTAAACGCGCCTTGTCGCAACGTTCACTTATCTGCTTGTGCAAAAGAAAAGGGCCGGAAACCGGCCCTTTTTGCATCAGGAGACATTACTCGTCAGCGTCATCCGCTGCATCATCTTCGGTATCGGCTTCTGGTGCGATTTCATCATCACCTTCTGCGACGCTACCGTCGATGGAGTCGAGCTCTTCGTCATCCACAGGCTCAGCTACACGCTGCAGACCCACGACGTTTTCATCTTCCGCGGTACGGATGAGGATCACACCCTGAGTATTACGGCCAACCACGCTGATCTCAGATACGCGTGTACGCACCAGCGTACCGGCATCCGTGATCATCATGATCTGGTCGGCATCGTCTACCTGTACCGCGCCCACAACGGATCCGTTGCGCTCGGTAACCTTGATAGAGATTACGCCCTGCGTGCCACGAGACTTGGTCGGGTATTCGCTTTCGGCAGTACGTTTACCGTAGCCGTTCTGCGTGACGGTCAGGATAGCACCTTCACCGCGCGGAACGATCAGGGAAACGACGGTATCTTCACCGGCCAGTTTGATACCACGAACACCTGTTGCAGTACGGCCCATCGCACGAACCGCGTTCTCTTTGAAGCGCACCACTTTACCGGCGGCGGAGAACAGCATCACTTCATCGGAACCGGAGGTGAGGTCAACGCCAATCAGTTCGTCACCGTCGTTCAGGTTCACCGCGATGATACCGGCAGAACGTGGACGGCTGAATTCGGTCAGCGCGGTTTTCTTCACGGTACCGCTGGCGGTCGCCATAAAGACGTTCACGCCTTCTTCGTACTCACGTACCGGCAGAATCGCGGTGATACGTTCGTTCGCTTCCAGCGGCAGCAGGTTCACGATTGGACGACCACGCGCACCACGGCTCGCTTCTGGCAGCTGATAGACCTTCATCCAGTACAGACGACCACGGCTTGAGAAGCAGAGGATCGTGTCATGGGTGTTTGCCACCAGCAGACGGTCAATAAAGTCTTCTTCTTTAATACGTGCTGCCGATTTGCCTTTACCGCCACGACGCTGTGCTTCGTAGTCGGTCAGCGGCTGATACTTCACATAGCCCTGGTGAGACAGGGTGACCACCACATCTTCGCGGTTGATCAGATCTTCAATGTTGATATCAGAGCTGTTCGCCGTGATTTCGGTGCGACGCTCATCGCCGAACTGATCGCGGACCAGTTCCAGCTCTTCACGGATCACTTCCATCAGGCGCTCTGCGCTACCCAGGATATGCAGCAGCTCGGCAATCTGTTCCAGCAGTTCTTTGTATTCGTCGAGCAGTTTTTCGTGCTCAAGGCCGGTCAGTTTCTGCAGACGCAGATCCAGAATCGCCTGGGCCTGCTGTTCAGTCAGGTAGTACTGACCGTCACGCACGCCGAACTCAGGCTCCAGCCATTCAGGACGCGCAGCATCGTCGCCAGCGCGTTCCAGCATGGCGGCCACGTTGCCCAGATCCCACGGACGGGCAATCAGAGACGCTTTCGCTTCCGCAGGGGTTGGTGCACGGCGAATCAACTCAATGATTGGGTCGATGTTTGCCAGTGCAACGGCCAGCGCTTCAAGGATATGCGCACGGTCGCGGGCTTTACGCAGTTCGAAAATAGTACGGCGAGTCACCACTTCACGGCGGTGACGCACAAACGCGCTCAGAATATCTTTCAGGTTCATGATCTTCGGCTGACCATGGTGCAATGCAACCATGTTGATACCGAAGGAGACCTGGAGCTGAGTCTGGGAATACAGGTTGTTCAGTACAACCTCGCCCACCGCGTCGCGTTTGATTTCAATCACGATGCGCATGCCGTCTTTATCAGATTCGTCACGCAGCGCGCTGATGCCTTCAACACGTTTTTCTTTTACCAGCTCGGCGATTTTTTCAATCAGACGCGCTTTGTTCACCTGATACGGGATCTCGTGAACAATGATGGTTTCACGGCCGGTTTTGGCGTCCGCTTCCACTTCGGCGCGGGCACGGATATAAATCTTGCCACGTCCGGTGCGGTACGCTTCTTCAATACCACGACGACCGTTGATGATCGCCGCCGTCGGGAAGTCTGGACCCGGGATGTGTTCCATCAGCCCTTCAATGCTGATGTCTTCATCCTCAATATAGGCCAGGCAGCCGTTGATCACTTCCGTGATGTTATGCGGTGGAATGTTAGTTGCCATACCGACGGCGATACCGGACGAACCGTTCACCAGCAGGTTAGGGATTTTCGTTGGCATAACGTCCGGAATGCGTTCCGTGCCGTCATAGTTATCAACGAAATCAACCGTCTCTTTTTCCAGGTCAGCCATCAGCTCATGGGCAATTTTCGCCAGACGGATTTCCGTATAACGCATTGCCGCGGCGGAGTCGCCGTCGATAGAACCAAAGTTACCCTGACCATCTACCAGCATGTAACGCAGCGAGAATGGCTGCGCCATTCGGACGATAGTGTCGTACACCGCGGAATCACCATGGGGATGGTATTTACCGATTACGTCACCAACGACACGGGCAGATTTTTTGTAGGCTTTATTCCAGTCATTGCCCAATACGTTCATGGCGTATAGTACGCGACGGTGTACCGGCTTCAGGCCATCGCGGACGTCCGGCAGCGCACGGCCAACAATGACCGACATCGCATAGTCCAGATAGGAGCTCTTCAGCTCTTCCTCGATGTTAACCGGTGTAATTTCTCTCGCAAGGTCGCTCATCTAACCGCTATCCCTCTACTGTATCCCGGATTCAAAGGTCGCAAATTATAACACAGCCGCGGTGATTGAGGTAAACCAATAAGCTTTATTCAACCGCGCGGGCTGATATACTCCGAAGTCTTGCAAAATAAGGAGTAAAAGCGCCCATGAATGCCGAAAAATCCCCGGTAGCTCACAACGTTGACCATGAAGAGATTGCCAAATTCGAAGCGGTGGCATCCCGCTGGTGGGATCTCGAAGGTGAGTTTAAACCTCTGCACCGCATTAACCCGCTGCGTCTGGGCTATATCGCGGAGCGTTCCGGCGGCCTGTTCGGTAAGAAAGTGCTCGACGTCGGCTGCGGCGGCGGCATTCTGGCAGAAAGCATGGCGCGCGAAGGGGCCACCGTCACCGGTCTGGATATGGGCTTTGAACCGCTGCAGGTTGCCCGTCTTCATGCGCTGGAATCTGGAGTGCAGGTGGAATATGTGCAGGAAACCGTCGAAGAACATGCGGCGAAGCATGCCCATCAGTACGACGTGGTGACCTGTATGGAGATGCTGGAGCACGTTCCCGACCCCCAGTCCGTGGTTCACGCCTGTGCAAAACTGGTGAAACCGGGCGGCCAGGTCTTCTTCTCGACGATCAACCGAAACGGAAAAGCCTGGCTGATGGCGGTCGTCGGGGCGGAGTATGTGCTGCGTATGGTGCCAAAAGGCACGCACGACGTGAAGAAATTCATCAAGCCTGCTGAATTACTAAGCTGGGTTGATCAGACGTGGCTCAAGGAGCAGCACATCACCGGTCTGCATTACAATCCATTGACCGATAAATTCAAACTCGCACCGGGTGTAGATGTTAACTATATGTTGCATACAACCGCCAAAAACGACTGACGTCATCCATTATTCTTATAAAGATTGCGCGACATCATGTTGCGCAATTCTGACCTCCCGTTGAAGAAATCAGCACTCGATCAAATTTTGAATTTTTTTTCTTAATTATTGACATCTCTTCCAGGCCTTACGGTACGAGGACTTAGCCTTTTTTACCCTTTGACAACCTCAATTTAACGTCAAAATCAACCCTTGTGCTGAAAAGATTCGATACTAGAATACTCACCATATAGCGTTTTTCTTATCGCAAACCCCCTATATGTAGTATTTATCCACAGAGTTAGTCACAAGACGGATCTGTGGATAAGCGGGGGATATTTTTTATTTCACGGACAGGTAAAACCCACATGAATCAGAGTCTGCTGGTGACTAAGCGCGACGGTACCACCGAGCGTATCAATCTGGACAAAATCCATCGTGTTCTCGACTGGGCAGCAGAAGGACTGAATAACGTATCTATCTCCCAGGTTGAACTGCGTTCTCACATTCAGTTCTACGATGGCATCAAGACGTCTGATATCCACGAAACCATCATCAAGGCTGCGGCGGATCTCATCTCACGTGAAGCCCCGGATTATCAGTACCTCGCTGCACGTCTGGCGATTTTCCACCTGCGTAAAAAAGCGTACGGCCAGTTTGAGCCGCCAAAGCTTTACGATCACGTGGTGAAAATGGTTGAGCTGGGCAAATACGACACGCATCTGCTGGAAGACTATACGGAAGAAGAGTTCGAGCAGATGAACGGGTTTATCGATCACTGGCGCGACATGAACTTCTCTTACGCGGCGGTGAAGCAGCTCGAAGGCAAATACCTGGTTCAGAACCGTGTGACCGGTGAGATCTACGAAAGCGCCCAGTTCCTCTATATTCTGGTGGCCGCCTGCCTGTTCTCTAACTACCCGCGTGACACCCGTCTGGAATACGTGAAGCGTTTCTACGATGCGGTTTCCACGTTCAAGATTTCTCTGCCTACGCCAATCATGTCTGGCGTGCGTACCCCAACCCGTCAGTTCAGCTCATGCGTCCTGATCGAGTGTGGTGACAGCCTGGATTCCATCAACGCGACTTCCAGCGCCATCGTGAAATATGTCTCCCAGCGTGCCGGTATCGGCATCAACGCCGGTCGCATCCGTGCACTGGGTAGCCCGATTCGCGGCGGTGAAGCGTTCCACACCGGCTGTATCCCGTTCTACAAACACTTCCAGACCGCGGTAAAATCCTGCTCTCAGGGCGGCGTACGCGGTGGTGCAGCCACCCTGTTCTACCCAATGTGGCACCTGGAAGTGGAAAGCCTGCTGGTACTGAAAAACAACCGTGGCGTTGAAGGCAACCGCGTTCGTCACATGGACTACGGCGTACAGATCAACAAGCTGATGTACACCCGTCTGCTGAAAGGTGAAGACATCACCCTGTTCAGCCCATCCGACGTTCCGGGCCTGTATGACGCGTTCTTCGCCGATCAGGATGAGTTCGAGCGTCTGTACACCAAATACGAAAAAGACGACAGCATCCGTAAGCAGCGCGTTAAGGCGGTTGACCTGTTCTCCCTGATGATGCAGGAACGTGCCTCTACCGGCCGTATCTACATTCAGAACGTTGATCACTGCAACACCCATAGCCCGTTTGACCCGGTGGTTGCGCCAGTGCGCCAGTCTAACCTGTGCCTGGAAATCGCCCTGCCGACCAAACCGCTGGAAGATGTTAACGACGAAAACGGCGAAATCGCGCTCTGCACCCTCTCTGCTTTCAACCTGGGCGCTATCAAGAGCCTGGAAGAGCTGGAAGAGCTGGCGGTGCTGGCCGTGCGTGCGCTGGATGCCCTGCTGGATTACCAGGACTACCCAATCCCGGCGGCAAAACGTGGAGCAATGGGCCGTCGTACCCTCGGTATCGGCGTTATCAACTTTGCCTACTGGCTGGCGAAACACGGTAAGCGTTACTCCGACGGCAGCGCGAACAACCTGACCCACGAAACGTTCGAAGCGATTCAGTACTACCTGCTGAAAGCCTCCAACGAGCTGGCGAAAGAGCAAGGCGCGTGCCCGTGGTTCAACGAAACCACCTATGCGAAAGGCATTCTGCCGATCGATACCTACAAGAAAGACCTGGATGCGATTTCTAACGAACCGCTGCATCTGGACTGGGAAGCGCTGCGTGAATCCATCAAGACTCACGGCCTGCGTAACTCCACGCTGTCTGCCCTGATGCCGTCTGAGACCTCTTCGCAGATCTCTAACGCCACCAACGGTATTGAACCACCGCGCGGCCACGTCAGCATTAAAGCGTCGAAAGACGGTATCCTGCGTCAGGTTGTGCCTGACTACGAGCTGCTGAAAGACAACTACGAGCTGCTGTGGGAAATGCCAAACAACGACGGTTACCTGCAGCTGGTGGGGATCATGCAGAAGTTTATCGACCAGTCGATTTCTGCTAACACCAACTACGACCCGACGCGCTTCCCGTCTGGCAAGGTACCGATGCAGCAACTGTTGAAAGACCTGCTCACCGCCTACAAATTTGGTGTGAAAACCCTGTACTATCACAACACCCGTGATGGTGCGGAAGACGCTCAGGATGACATGGCACCGTCAATTCAGGACGATGGCTGCGAAAGCGGCGCATGTAAGATCTAATGAAGGGCGGGGATATCCCCGCCTTTATTTCGTAAGACAGGACTCCAATTCATGGCATACACCACCTTTTCACAGACGAAAAACGACCAGCTCAAAGAGCCGATGTTCTTCGGGCAACCGGTCAACGTGGCACGCTACGATCAGCAAAAATATGACATCTTCGAAAAGCTGATTGAAAAGCAACTCTCCTTCTTCTGGCGCCCGGAAGAAGTTGACGTCTCTCGCGATCGTATCGATTTCCAGGCGTTGCCGGAGCACGAAAAGCATATCTTCATCAGCAACCTGAAGTACCAGACGCTGCTGGACTCCATTCAGGGCCGTAGCCCGAACGTGGCGCTGCTGCCGCTGATCTCCATTCCGGAGCTGGAAACCTGGGTGGAAACCTGGGCGTTTTCTGAGACCATCCACTCTCGCTCTTACACCCACATTATCCGCAACATCGTTAACGATCCGGCGGTGGTGTTTGACGATATCGTCACTAACGAGCAGATCCAGAAACGTGCTGAAGGTATTGCGCACTACTACGACGAACTGATCGAGATGACCAGCTACTGGCATCTGCTGGGCGAAGGCACCCACACCGTGAACGGCAAAACCGTCACCGTGAGCCTGCGCGCGCTGAAGAAACAGCTTTACCTGTGCCTGATGAGCGTTAACGCACTGGAAGCCATCCGCTTCTACGTGAGCTTCGCCTGCTCCTTCGCTTTTGCGGAACGCAAGCTGATGGAAGGTAATGCCAAAATCATCCGTCTGATCGCCCGTGACGAGGCCCTGCACCTGACCGGCACCCAGCATATGCTGAACCTGCTGCGCAGCGGAACAGACGATCCGGAGATGGCTGAGATTGCCGAAGAGTGCAAACAGGAGTGCTATGACCTGTTCGTGCTGGCCGCTCAGCAGGAGAAAGAGTGGGCAGACTACCTGTTCCGCGACGGCTCCATGATTGGCCTGAACAAAGATATCCTGTGCCAGTATGTTGAGTACATCACCAACATCCGTATGCAGGCGGGCGGGCTTGAGCTGCCGTTCAAGACCCGCTCTAACCCAATTCCGTGGATCAACACCTGGCTGGTATCCGATAACGTGCAGGTTGCGCCACAGGAAGTGGAAGTCAGTTCTTATCTGGTCGGGCAGATTGACTCTGAAGTTAATACCGACGACCTGAGCGACTTCCAGCTCTGATGAGCCGCGTAACGCTTAGCCTTTCCGGTACCGAAGTGCTGTGCCGGGAAGAACACCCTTCCCTGTTGATTGCGCTTGAGGCGCATCAGGTTGAAGTGGAGTATCAATGCCGCTCAGGCTATTGCGGCTCATGTCGCTGCCGTTTAGTCGCCGGACAAGTGGACTGGCTGACCGAACCGCTGGCCTTCATCAACGAAGGTGAAATTTTGCCCTGCTGCTGCCGGGCAAAAGGCGATATAGAGATTGAGATGTAAACCGCCCCTCCGGGCGACATAAAAAAGGGCCTTACGGCCCTTTTTCTTTTACTTCAAAAACTGCACGGCTTTATCGGGGAAATCGGTGAACAGCCCGTCCACCCCGGCCTGGTTATACAGCACGTCGTACAGCTGGTTTACGTCCGTCGCATAAGCCGGAAGCTGGTCCGCACGCACCGTATACGGATGAACCTGCATATGACTGGCGTGCGCCTCTTTCACCATTGCCGTCAGCTTAATGTGGCCCGGCGTTGAGCCTTCCGCCACCAGCATATGGTAATCCGGTCCGATACCGTCGGCGTACTGCGCGATCTGTTTCATTGCGCCCGGCTTAAACATCCAGTCGTAGTTGTAATTCACCCACGTGCCGTCGGGCTGTTTCTCCTGAGTTTCATTCCAGTCGGTGTAGGCAATCAGCTGTACCAGATTGAGATCCATCCCTCTCTTTGGCGCCAGCTCGGTTTTGATGCGCTTCAGCTCAGCGGCGTCAAAACACTGCAGATAGACTTTGTCGCGCTTGCTGGTGTAGCCGTACTTTTTCAGCACGTCCAGCGTCTTCGCGGCAATGTCCTTCCCTTCCTGATGGTGGAACCACGGCGCTTTTATCTCCGGGTAGATGCCGATGTTTTTCCCGGTTGAGTGGTTCAGTCCCTGAACAAACTCAATCTCTTCTTCGAAGGTATGAATGCGAAAATCAGATTTACCCATCGGGAAACGTCCCGGATAGACCTGCACCTTCTTGCCGTTTTCAACCTCGAAACCCTCGGTAAACTTCAGCGAACGAATCTCATCCAGCGTAAAGTCAATGGCGTAGTAGCGACCATCTTTGCGGGCGCGGGCCGGGAAACGCTCAGCCACGTCCGTCACGCGGTCAAGATAGTGGTCATGAAGGACGACCAGCTGGTCGTCACGGGTCATCACCAGATCCTGCTCGAGATAATCTGCCCCCTGCGCATAGGCCATCGCTTTTGCCGGGAGCGTGTGCTCTGGCAGATAGCCGCTTGCGCCGCGATGGGCGATAACCATTTTCTCGTTAGCCAGCGCTGAGCCTGTCATCAGGCCCGCCAGCAGCAGGCCCGTTGCTACGTAAGTTAATTTCATCAGCCTTCTCCTTATTGACGACGCGCCTGCATTTCGGCGTGATGACGTTTTTCACCAATCATCACCACAATCAACAGCAGCACCGCCAGCACGCTACCGCCAATCATCACCATAAAGCCGCCGTCCCAGCCGAAGAAGTCAACGGTGTAGCCCACAATGGCGCTCGCCGCGACCGAACCGCCAAGGTAACCGAACAGACCGGTAAAGCCGGCCGCCGTACCTGCCGCTTTCTTCGGCGCCAGCTCCAGGGCATGCAGACCAATCAGCATCACCGGGCCGTAAATCAGGAAGCCGATGACGATCATACAGGCCATATCGATTGACGGGTTACCCGGCGGGTTGAGCCAGTAAACCACGGTGGCAATGGTCACCAGCGTCATAAAGAAGACGCCCGTCGCACCACGGTTACCCCGGAACACTTTGTCCGACATCCAGCCGCAAATCAGCGTCCCCGGGATCCCGGCGTACTCATAGAGGAAGTAAGCCCAGGAGGATTTATCCAGCGCGAAATGCTTCACCTCTTTCAGATAGGTAGGTGACCAGTCGAGGATGCCGTAACGCAGCAGGTACACGAAGACGTTGGCCACCGCGATATACCACAGCAGTTTGTTGGGCAGGACGTACTTCATGAAGATCTGTTTGGCCGTCAGCTCTTCTTCATGCTGCTCGCTGTAATCATCCGGATAGTCGTTTTTGTACTCTTCAATCGGCGGCAGGCCACAGGACTGCGGCGTGTCACGCATCAGGGCGAAAGCGATAACCGCCACCAGAATGGCACCAAAGGCAGGCATATAAAGCGCGGCTTTCCAGTCGTTAAACCACGCCATCCCCAGCAGGAACAGCAGAGGTGGAATACCGCCACCGACGTTATGCGCGCAGTTCCACACCGACACGATGCCGCCACGCTCTTTCTGCGACCACCAGTGCACCATGGTGCGCCCGCACGGCGGCCACCCCATTCCCTGGAACCAGCCACAGAGGAACAGCAGCACGAACATCACGGCGATGCTGGAGGTTGCCCATGGCACAAAGCCCATGAACAGCATTACCGCTGCCGCCAGGATCAGACCCGCAGGCAGGAACACGCGTGGATTCGAGCGATCGGACACTGAACCCATGATGAATTTGGAAAAACCGTAGGCGATAGAGATCCCCGACAACGCGAACCCCAGATCGCCACGAGAAAAGCCCTGCTCCACCAGATACGGCATGGCGAGCGCAAAGTTTTTACGTACCAGGTAGTACGCCGCGTACCCGAAGAAGATCCCCAGGAAGATTTGCCAACGCAGACGACGGTATAGCGGATCAATTTCTGCCTCTGGCAGACGCGCCCGATGCGGCGCAGGTTTGAAGATACTGAGCATGACAGCCTCCGTGGCCAGGTATTGAATTTACAGGGGTTTAACTGCCCCACACTCCAGAGAGGCGGCGATGTTAAGAAATCACGGTGATTGTTACTGTGAATCAACGCACAAATTGTTACAGAAATATGACAATGTGCGCAGAAAAGCGCATGGAATCACGTTTCACTTTCGAATTTCGTTCGTTTATGTTCGAAATCAAACAAACCACAGTTTTGATGTGGCTAAATGGTAAAAAACGAACACAGAGGGATAACAATGACAATTCACGATCCTCGCTACAGCGATGTGATTATCATTGGCGGTGGCGCGACCGGCGCCGGCATCGCACGCGACTGCGCCCTGCGTGGGCTGAGCGTCACGCTTCTGGAGCGCCATGACATTGCGACGGGCGCAACCGGGCGCAATCATGGTCTGCTACACAGTGGTGCCCGTTACGCGGTGACCGACCCCGAATCCGCGCGGGAATGCATTGCTGAAAACCAGATCCTCAGACGCATTGCCCGCCACTGCATTGAACCGACCAACGGTCTGTTCATTACGCTCCCCGAAGACGATCTCTCATTTCAGCCAACCTTTGTGACCGCCTGCCGCGCTGCAGGGATTGAGGCTGACGTCATCGACCCCGAACTCGCGCGTCGTCTGGAACCGTCTGTCAACCCGGCCCTTATCGGTGCGGTGAAGGTCCCGGACGGTACGGTTGACCCTTTCCGCCTGACCGCCGCGAACATGCTGGACGCCCGTGAACACGGCGCACAGGTTCTGACCGGGCAGGAAGTGACCGGGCTTATCCGTGAAGGGAACCGCGTCTGCGGCGTACGTGTTTTTGATACGCAGTATAAGGAGCATGGCGAACTGTACGCCGCCGTGGTGGTCAACGCGGCGGGGATCTGGGGGCAACGCATCGCGGAGTACGCCGAGCTGTCTGTGCGCATGTTCCCGGCAAAAGGCTCGCTGCTGATCCTCGACCACCGCATTAACAACCACGTGATCAACCGCTGCCGCAAACCTTCTGATGCCGACATCCTGGTGCCGGGCGATACCATTTCGCTTATCGGCACCACCTCAACCCACGTGGACTATAGCGAGATTGATTACAACCGCGTGACCGCCGACGAGGTGGATATCCTGCTGCGCGAAGGGGAAAAGCTGGCTCCCGTGATGGCGCAGACCCGAATTCTTCGCGCCTATGCCGGCGTGCGCCCTCTGGTGGCGAGCGATAACGACCCGAGCGGGCGCAACGTCAGCCGTGGCATCGTGCTGCTCGACCACGCCGCGCGCGATGGCCTGGACGGGTTTATCACCATCACCGGCGGCAAGCTGATGACCTACCGCCTGATGGCCGAGTGGGCAACCGATGCCGTCTGCCGCAAGCTGGGTAATAGCGAACGGTGTGTGACCGCAGAGCAACCTCTGCCCGGCTCGCGTCAGTCCACCGAGAAAACGCTGCAAAAAATCATCTCCCTTTCCGCCCCCCTGCGCGGTTCCGCCATCTATCGCCACGGAGACCGCACGCCGGTCTGGCTGGGGGAAGGACGGCTGAGCCGTAGCCTGGTGTGTGAATGCGAAGCCGTCACGGCGGGTGAAGTGCAATACGCCGTGGAGAATCTGACCGTCAACAGCCTGCTTGATTTACGTCGGCGCACCCGCGTGGGCATGGGCACCTGCCAGGGTGAGCTGTGCGCCTGCCGTGCCGCCGGGTTGTTACAACGTTTTCATACCACCACTGCCACCCAGTCGCTGGCACAACTCAGTGATTTCCTGAACGAACGCTGGAAAGGCATTCAGCCTGTCGCCTGGGGTGATGCCCTGCGTGAAAGCGAGTTTACCCGCTGGGTCTACCAGGGGCTGTGCGGTCTTGAGAAGGAGCAACAGGATGAAATTTGATACCGTGATTGTCGGTGGTGGGCTGGCGGGTCTGCTCTGTGGTATCAGGCTAACGAAGCAGGGGCTGCGCTGCGCCATCATCACCCGGGGCCAGAGCGCACTGCACTTCTCGTCGGGTTCGCTGGATCTGCTGGATGAGGCATATCGCGATGCCCTGCCGCCAGAGCATCCCTATAACCTGACGGGCAGAGACACCGTCGACCGCTTCGCCCATGAAGCCGAAACCCTTCTGGCCGAGTGCGGCGCACGGCTGCAGGGTAACGCCCGGAAAAATCATCATCGGGTTACTCCGCTCGGCACCCTGCGCTCTGCCTGGCTCAGCCCGGAAGAGGTGCCTGTTGCCCCCTTCAACGCAGGACGGGTCCTGGTCGTGGGTATTAGCGGTTTTCTTGATTTCCAGCCCCACCTCGCTGCGGCATCGCTCTGTCGCCAGGGCGTGAACGCACAAACGGCTGAGATAGAGCTTCCTGAGCTTGACGTCCTGCGCGACAACCCGAGCGAGTTTCGCGCGGTGAATATTGCCCGTTTTCTCGATAACGACGATAAATGGCCGCTGCTGTATGCCGCGCTCCGGCCGCTTGCCGAAGGTTGCGACACGCTGTTTATGCCCGCCTGCTTTGGCTTAAGCGACAACCGGCTCTGGCGCTGGCTCTCGGATCGCCTGTCCTGCTCGCTTGGCCTGCTGCCGACGCTTCCCCCTTCTGTCCCCGGCATTCGCCTGCATACCCAGCTTCAGCGGCGGTTTATCGCTCAGGGTGGCGTGTGGATGGCGGGTGACGAGGTGAAAAAAATCACCCTGACGGATGGCTCGGTGAGCGAAGTCTGGACGCGTAATCACGCTGATATTCCGCTTCGCGCGCGTTATGCGGTGCTGGCAAGCGGCAGTTTCTTCAGCAACGGGCTGCTGAGCCGTCGGGACGGCATCCAGGAGGCCATTATGGGACTGGATGTCCGGCAAACGCCCTCCCGCGCGGACTGGTATCAGAGTGATTTCTTCACCCCGCAACCCTGGCAGCAGTTCGGCGTGATTGTCGATAAGCAACTGCACCCGCAACTTTCTGGTCAGCCGGTCAGTAATCTCTATGCCATTGGCTCTCTTCTGGGGGGATACGATCCCATCGCTCAGGGTTGCGGCGGCGGGGTCTGCGCCATCACGGCGCTGTATGTGGCAGAGCAAATTGGCCAGCGCATGGAGGCTGAGCAATGAACGATACCCGGTTTGAAAGCTGCATCAAATGCACAGTTTGTACCACCGTCTGCCCGGTCAGCGGTGTGAATCCGCGCTACCCGGGCCCGAAACAGGCCGGACCTGACGGCGAGCGTCTGCGTCTTAAAGACGGTGCGCTGTACGATGAGGCGCTGAAATACTGCATCAACTGTAAACGTTGCGAAGTGGCCTGTCCGTCGGACGTGAAAATCGGCGATATCATCCAGCGAGCCCGCGCGCGTTACAGCACGCAAAAGCCGTCCCTGCGCGATGCGATCCTGAGTCACACCGACCTGATGGGCAGTGTCTCCACGCCTTTTGCCCCGCTGGTGAATGCTGCAACGTCTCTCAAGCCGGTGCGAAAACTGCTGGATGCGACGCTGAAGATAGACCACCACCGCAGCCTGCCAAAATACTCTCACGGTACCTTCCGACGCTGGTATACATCCGTGGCAGCGGAACAGGCGCAGTACACCGATCAGGTCGCGTTCTTCCACGGCTGCTATGTCAACTACAACCACCCGCAACTGGGAAAAGATCTGCTGAAGGTACTCAACGCGATGGGGACCGGCGTGCAGCTCCTGAATAAAGAGAAGTGCTGCGGTGTGCCGTTGATTGCCAACGGTTTTACCGATAAGGCGCGCAGACAGGCCAAAAGCAACGTCACGTCCCTGCGCGAGGCCATCGTTGATAAAGGGATTCCGGTGCTGGCCACCTCGTCCACCTGTACCTTCACCCTGCGTGATGAGTATCCGCACCTGCTGGACGTGGATAACACCGGTCTGCGCGAGCACATTGAGCTGGCGACGCGTTTCCTGTGGCGCAAACTGGACAGCGGGCAGACGCTGCCGCTGCGGGAACTACCGCTGAAAGTGGTGTATCACACACCGTGTCATATGGAGAAAATGGGCTGGTCGCTCTATACGCTTGGGCTGTTGCGGCTCATTCCGGGGCTGGAGCTGACGGTGCTGGACTCGCGGTGCTGCGGCATCGCGGGCACTTACGGCTTTAAGCGAGAAAACTACGAAACGTCACAGGCGATCGGCGCCCCGCTGTTTCGCCAGATTGAAGAGAGCGGCGCAGATATCGTGGTCACCGACTGCGAAACCTGCAAGTGGCAGATAGAGATGTCTACCAGCAAGCGCTGCGAGCATCCGATCACTCTGCTGGCGAAGGCGCTGGGCTAAACCATGCCGGGGCAAAACGCCCCGGCAAAGGCATCACTCAACAAACAGCGATTCGACAACATTAATCCAGCCGTGCTCGCTGGCCACCTCTTTACCCATCAGCCAGCGGCGCAGCATGTTCAGCGCCATCATGGCGCAGACCTCCTGACGTACCGCCAGACTGTGGCGGGTAATGCTCATTTTAACCCGCAAAGCATACGTGCCTTCCGGCGTCGCCAGCGCAAAGTTGAGATGTTCCTCATCCAGCCCCCCCACAAACAGCGCCAGGCCAGCAAAATGTTTCACCCTTCTTTCTGAAGCCCAGCGCGCGGTCTGCGCCAGCGTTTCCTGCTGGAACGGCACCACTTCACTGGCCAACAGCGGCGCACTGGCGCGCGACAGCTGTAGCGCCAGCAGGCCGCCGGTGAACTGTTCGCTTAAGGTCACGCTCAGCTGCCGAGACTGCAGATGCGACGCAATCTGCGCCGGCAGCCCCTCGGTGCCTTCAAAGATCAGGCTTTCACCTGCCACGCGCTGCACCTCCGGCCAGAGCGCCAGCATCGCCGCCTTCTCTGAGGCCGGCCCTGTCAGCTTGAGTTCAATGATGGGCATGGAGGAGCGGTAGCCCATTGAGACACCGGGTGGCAGGGAGAGATGATCAAGACTCTGGGCCAGATCGCTTTCGGAGCGGCCAAACGTGGTCAGACGCAGGCAGAGCGGAGGCTCAGGCAGGGTAAAATGTTCGCGAAGGCGCGGCAGGATCTGCTGCTCGACCATCACTTTAAATTCTGACGGTACGCCCGGCGTGAAGAACATCAGGCATCGGTTCAGCGTAATGGCAAACCCACACGCGGTACCCACGGGGTTATCGACCAGTTCGGCGCTGGCGGGAATTTCCGCCTGCTTGCGGTTGCTGGGTGCCATAACACGGCCACGTTCGGAGAAGAAACGCTCCATCTGCGCCAGCCACTCTTCATGCAGCACCAGCCCTTCACCTTTTGCGGTCGCGGCGGCCAGGGCGCTGAGATCGTCGCTGGTGGGACCGAGCCCGCCATTCACAATCAACACGTCGGCGTGTTCGCTACGCTCACGCAGCACATTCACCAGTGACTCAAGATTGTCGCCCACCGTATTGCGGCGCGTTAACGGTAATCCTTGCTCAAAGAAAAGATCGGCAAGCCAGGCAGCATTGGTATCAATAATTTGTCCATGCAGCACTTCGTCGCCGGTGGATAACATCTCCACGTTAATCATTGTGTTCTCCCGCTTATATGGTCAAAACACTATAGCGCAAATGGATGTCGGGAGAAGAGAGAAACTGGCGCGACAGAATGCCGCGCCGGCGTGATTAGAACCCTGCGCTGACCCCCACGTACGGGCCGTCAGCCAGTGCGTTGTCGCGGTTGCCGTCTTTACCCGCCAGGTTCAGATAGCGATAGCCTGCTTCAATCGTAATCGGACGCATGATGGTCCAGCGCGCGCCCGCGTTGGCTTCTTCATAGCTGTCGATACCGCTGGAGAGCGAATCCGGTGAGTAGTAATACTCGCCAAACAGGCCGAAGCTATCGCCAATTTTCCACTGCAGGCCGCCGCCTACCGCCGCCGCGTAACCTTCATCACCGTCGTTCGGGTTAGTGTAAATCCCCTTACCGCCCACGGTAGCCAGGAACGGGCCAAGCGGAATGTTCAGACCCAGGCCGAGGCTTGCCGCATCGCCATCGTCATCGTTATGTGTCCAGCCGCCGGTCATCGCCAGACCGGAGGTCTCGGTCCCAAGGCCAAAGCCGAGGTGAGTATAATCCTGACCCGCCGAGCCGTTGAAGCTGATGGCGTTCGCCGCCGAAGAAACAACCATCAGGCCTAAGCCCACTAATGCCACTTTTTTCATTGTCGTGATCCCGCACAATTTTATAGAGAAGTCCCAAAACCGCGAGATTTTAACCTGAGTCGCCCGGGGATCAAGCACTCTGCGTGCGGCAGGCGAGTAGTTTGTAACGATTTGATACCCGGTGTTTTTTTACGTGAGCAGCAGAAAACGCATTTTAACGCTCAGGCCACCCAGCGTTTCGCTGCGCGTCAGATGCAAAGGACTTCGGTGCAGACGGGCAATATCAGCGGCCAGCGCCAGCCCGATCCCTGACCCGGCGGCATCTCCGACGTTATCCAGCCGGTGGAAAGGCAGCATCGCCTGCTGGATCTGGTCCTCTTCGATGCCCGGACCACTGTCCTCCACGCTCAGCTCAACGGCGCCCTGGTCCGTTCGCAGGAACACGGTCACTGTCCCTTCTGCAGGGGTATATTTGATCGCATTCTCCAGCAGGTTGGCGCACAACTCCCCCAGCAGCACGTCATCGCCTTCGATCATAACCGGCTGCTGCAGACCGTCATAGCCCAGGTCAATCGCTTTACTGCGTGCCTGCGCCAGCCGGGAGAAGCAGCAGTTTTGCACCACCTGAACCAAATCCACCGGCGCAAACTGGCCCTCCCCCTGCTCCTTACGCTTCACCGCGGAAAGCTGCAGCAGCCGTTCGGTCAGTACAATGGTGTCATCCAGGGTCGCATTCATTGCCCGCAGGCTCTCCTGCCAGAGGGCGGGATCCTGACGCATCAGGGCAACGGAGACCTGGGTTTTCAGCACCGCCAGCGGGGTTTTGAGCTGATGCGAGGCATCCGCGTTGAAGCGTTCCTGACGCGACAGCACGCCGCGCAGCCTGTCGATATAGCGGTTGAATGCCACAATCAGCAGCCGGGTCTCAGACCAGGGCAACAACTCCGGCAGCGGCGCGAGCAGGCCAGGATCACGGCGCACCATCAGCGAAGAGAGCTGGCGCATTGGGCGCAGTACGCGACGCAACAACCACGCGGTCAACACCAGGGTCAGCAGCACCAGCAATCCCTGAGAGACCCATGATGAAAAGAGCAACTGACTGGCGAGATAGCGGCGGGACTGGAGCGTCTCCGCGACATAAATCTCCGCCATGCCGACGATATTCCCTTCATTGACGGGCTGCAGCAGACGCGCGACACGGATCGCCTGCCCGCGGTATTCGGTGTGATAAAACCAGGCCAGCGCCGGATAGAGCGTGGTACGGGATGTTGCCGGGGGCATCCGGGGGAGATCGTCATAGCCGGAGATCACCCGCCCGTCGGGATCGACCACTTTATAATAGAGCCGGTCGTTCATGTTGAGTTCAAAGCTGTCGAGCACCACCCAGGGTACATTCACGCCCAGCCTGCCGTCGTGAACCTCCAGCCGTTCCGATATTGTTCGGGCAGAGGATAACAGCGTGCGGTCGTAAGCCTGCGTGGCCGCCTGCAATGCGCTGACATAGCTGTTAAATGCCGACAATCCCCACAGCAACAGCAACGGAAGCCCAAGAAACAGCAGCAGCTGCAGGTAAAGCGACTGCGGCTTAACCCACCTCATCGCCGCACTCCAGCACATAACCCAGTCCGCGAAGGGTGGTGACCCTCACGCCGCTACCGCTGAGCTTTTTGCGCAGACGATGAATATAGAGATCGATACTCTCCGGGCTGACGTCGTCATTCAGGCTAAACACCTGATCGAACAGCTGCTGCCGGGATACGGGGCGGGTCCGGCGATGCATCAACACCTTCAGCAGCGACAGTTCACGTGGCGTGAGCGACAGAGGCTCGTCGCGCAGCAGGAAAAAGCCTTCGTCGTCATATTCCAGCTCCCCAAGGCGCTGACGCTCCTGCGTTCGCCCTTCGCTTCTGCGCAACAGGGCGCGCAGCCGCGCGTCAAGCTCCTCCAGCTCAAACGGTTTCGGCAGATAATCATCCGCCCCGGCGTTGAGCCCTTTCACCCGGTCCGCCACGTTGCTGCGCGCGGTGAGAAACAGGACGGGCAGCGTCTGACCGCGTTTACGCAGACGATGCACGACCTCCAGACCGTCAAAGCCGGGCATTCCGATGTCCAGGATGGCAACCGCATAGCTTTCTCCCTGCAGCAGATGGTCGGCGGCGCGCCCGTCAGAAACGCAGTCCACGGCAAAGCCCTCCTGCACCAGCGCTTTCTCCAGCCAGTGAGCCAGCTCACGATTATCTTCCGCGAGTAAGAGACGCATATCACATCCTGTAAAGTTGGTGTCGCATTGAAAGGGAAATGAAAGGTTATTGTTTTAACAATCACGCAACGGAACCGCTACAAGGTGGTTCACATAATCAGAAAAAAGACCCGTACCCGTACTCCCGGAACTCCGGCGTGAGGATAAACGATGAAAAAACAACTACTTTCGACTCTTGCTGCAAGCGTATTGATGATAAGTGCCTCTGTCGTTCAGGCGCAGGATGCCCCGTCCCGCACCGAGTGCATCGCGCCGGCGAAACCCGGCGGCGGTTTCGATCTCACCTGCAAACTCATTCAGGTCAGCATGCTGGAGACCGGCGCTATCGCAAAACCCATGCGCGTGACCTATATGCCCGGCGGCGTGGGTGCCGTTGCGTACAACGCGATTGTCGCACAACGCCCTGCGGAAGCCGGCACGGTGGTGGCTTTCTCCGGTGGCTCGCTGTTGAACTTGTCTCAGGGGAAGTTTGGCCGCTACGGCGTGGATGACGTGCGCTGGCTGGCAACCGTCGGTACCGACTACGGCATGATTGCCGTACGCGCGGATTCACCGTGGAAATCCCTGAAAGACCTGCTGACCGCCATGGAAAAAGATCCGAACAGCGTGGTGATTGGCGCCGGTGCCTCCATCGGCAGCCAGGACTGGATGAAAGCCGCCCTGCTGGCACAGCAGGCGAAGGTTGATCCTCACAAGATGCGCTACGTGGCGTTTGAAGGGGGCGGCGAACCGGTGACGGCGCTGATGGGAAATCACGTTCAGGCGGTATCTGGCGATCTCAGTGAAATGGTGCCCTACCTGAACGGCGATAAAATCCGCGTGCTGGCGGTCTTCTCTGAGAACCGTCTGCCGGGCCAACTGGCGAATGTCCCTACCGCAAAAGAACAGGGCTATGACCTGGTCTGGCCGATTATCCGCGGTTTCTTCGTCGGGCCAAAAGTGACCGATGCCGAATATCAGTGGTGGGTCGAAACCTTCAATAAACTCCAGCAGACCGAAGCGTTTAAAAAGCAGCGCGATCTGCGCGGGCTGTTTGAGTTCAACCTGAGCGGCAAGCCGCTGGATGAGTACGTCAAAAAACAGGTCAATGACTATCGCGAACAGGCGAAAGCCTTTGGCCTTGCCAAATAACCGGAGGCGGTATGAGCGATCGTATTTTTGCCGGGATTTGGCTGCTGCTCTGCGTCGGTGGGATGTTCGTCGCCTGGCAGATCCACAGCGAATACAGCTATGAACCGGTGGGGCCGCGCCCCTTCCCGATGGGCATTGTTGGACTGATGCTGCTCTGCTCGGTGGCCCTGCTGCTCCGTCATCCGGATACCGTAGAGTGGCCACCGCGCCGTATTCTGCAGCGTCTGCTGGTGATGGTCATCGTTCTGCTGATGTACGCCTGGGGTTTTGAGTGGCTCGGCTTTCCGGTTGCAACCGCTATCCTGACGATGGTGATCGGCATGCTGTTTAACGCCACCCTCCCGGCGGCGGGGATTTCCGGCGCGGTAATGGGGATCTTGCTGTGGTTTGCCTTTGACCGCCTGCTGGATGTGACCTTACCGCTCGGCGCATGGTTTAATTAACGGAGCACGCTATGGATACCTGGATTTATCTCTCGCAGGGGTTCGCCGTGGCGATGACCCCCGAAAACCTGGTGATAGCCCTGATCGGCTGCTTTGTCGGGACCATTGTGGGTCTACTGCCCGGCCTTGGGCCGATTAACGGCGTTGCCATTTTACTCCCGCTGGCGTTTGCCCTGCATCTGCCTGCGGAATCGGCGCTGATCCTGCTGGCGACGGTCTATATCGGCTGTGAATATGGCGGGCGTATTTCCTCCATCCTGCTGAACGTGCCCGGCGATGCGGCGGCCATTATGACCGCGCTGGATGGCTACCCGATGGCACGGCAGGGTCGCGGTGGCGTGGCGCTGTCCATCTCCGCGGTCAGTTCGTTTTGTGGTTCACTGATTGCCATCGGCGGTATCATTCTGTTTGCCCCAGCGCTGGCCCAGTGGTCGCTGGCGTTTGGTCCGGCAGAGTATTTTGCGCTGATGGTCTTTGCCATCGCCTGTCTCGGCAGCATGATGGCGCAGAATCCGCTGAAATCGTTTTTGTCCGCGCTGATTGGCTTAGGGTTAGCCACCGTCGGCGTGGATGCCAACACCGGGGTTTATCGCTTTACCTTTGACAGCGTGCACCTTTCCGACGGCGTGCAGTTTATCGTAGTCGTGATTGGCCTGTTCTCGGTCTCTGAAATTTTATTGATGCTGGAACATACCAGCAGCGGACAGACGCTGGTGCGTAAAACGGGCCGCATGCTTTTCAGTGCCAAAGAGGGCGCACAGTGTATCGGCGCGACGCTGCGTTCGTCGGTGATTGGCTTCTTCGTCGGCATTCTGCCGGGGGCCGGGGCCACCATCGCCAGCGCCATCACTTACATGACCGAGAAAAAGCTCAGCGGCAACAGTGACAGCTTCGGCAAGGGGGACATTCGCGGGGTAGCGGCCCCAGAGGCTGCGAATAACGCCTCGGCCTGCGGTTCGTTTATCCCGATGCTGACCCTTGGCGTGCCGGGCTCGGGCACCACGGCGGTGATGATGGGCGCGCTGACGCTCTATAACATTACGCCTGGACCGGCCATGTTTACCGAGCAGCCGGATATTGTCTGGGGGCTGATTGCAGCGCTGCTGATCGCCAACGTGATGCTGCTGGTCATGAACATTCCGCTGATTGGTCTGTTCACCCGGATGCTGACAATTCCCCTGTGGTTCCTGGTGCCGGCTATTGCGGCCGTCTCTGCGGTGGGGGTGTATGCGGTACACAGCACCACTTTCGATCTGGTGCTGATGGTGCTGCTTGGCGTACTGGGCTACATCCTGCGTAAGATGCACTTCCCGATGTCGCCGCTGATTTTAGGCTTTGTGCTGGGAGAGATGCTGGAGCAGAACCTGCGCCGCGCCTTGTCCATCAGCAACGGCAATATGTCTATTCTGTGGGACAGTAGCGTGACGAAGGTGCTGTTAGCGATGGCCATCCTGGTGATTGTGGTTCCACCGGTATTGCGTCTGCTGCGTCGCCGCCAGCGCAAACCGGCACCGGATATCGGTTGATTATCCTTTCAACAGACGGGTGACCCACTGTTTTAATGCCTGGCGGGAGATCTTAATCCCGCCATTTTTAAGCTCTGCCGGCAGCATCAGCCAGTGCACCGGCTGCTCAAAGCGCGCCAGTTTACCCTGTACCCATGCTGGGAAGCCGGTGATATCGGTTCCCGGTTCACACTCCACCACCGCCACCGGACGCTGACCGAACTCGGCGTCATCGAGTGGGACGATAAACGCCTGGTTTATCTGCGGATGGCGGGCAATAACCCGCTCAAGGCTTTCCGGCTGGATCCCTTCGCCCCCGCTGAAAAAGAGGTTGTCCATTCGGCCAAGGATCGTCAGGCGCCCGTCATGCCATTCCCCGCGATCGCGGGTGGCAAACCAGCCCTGTGCATTGGTCAGCGGAATCAATGCACCGTCCCGCCAGTAACCTGCGGCCATACTTTGCGCTTTGATCCACACTTCACCGTCAACCACCCGCACCTCTCTGCCCGGCAGCGCAGCGCCGACGTCCGGTTCACCGTCCGCCTCTTTGGCACAAACCGTTGAGGCAAACTCCGTCAGACCGTAGCCACAGAAAGTGCGGATCCCCCGCTGGCTCGCCTGCTGAGTCAGATCAACGGGGATCGCGGCCCCGCCAAGCAGTACGGCTTTCAGCGCGACAGGCTGGTGTGCATTAAGCAGACGCCAGAGCTGCGTCGGTACCAGTGAGGCATGCGTACAGCCCTGCAGGGCCTGCACCAGCGGCTGCTTCTCGCGGACGGTTAAGCGCGCGCCTGCCTGCAGCCAGCGCCACAAAATCCCCTGCCCGGAGACATGAAACAGCGGCAGGGAGAGCAGCCAGTCGTCTTCATCGCCGTAGGGCATCAGCGAAAGCACGCCGCGCGCACTGGCAAGATGGGCGGCACAGGTATGGACCGCCGCCTTGGGTAAACCGGTTGAACCGGATGTCAGCGTCATGGAAGCCAGCCGCGACGGTTGCCACGCCACGCGACACCCGCCCGGCGCCTCGCGCATGCTGAGCGCGACCAGCCCGTCGTAGACGCCGCCCAGCACCAGGGCAAAGCGCAGCGTCATCTGCGGGAGCAACACGTCCAGCAACGGGTGCGGCAGCTGCGGGTTAACGGGAAGAATACGTGCCCCGCACTGAAGCAATGCCAGCCACGCCATCAGGGTTTGCGGGTGGTTATGCGCCAGCAGCAGTACGCCGTCGCCCTCCTGCACACCCTGCAGCTGAAAGCCCGCGGCCAGTCTGTCGATGCGCGCACACAGCTGTTGCCAGCTGAGCGTCTCATCGTTCAGCCTCAGGGCCGGTTTATCAGCATACTGCGCGCACCAGTGTCGCCACGGCCAGTCGGTAAAACTCATAGCAATGGCTCCAGCCCCTCAACGTCAAGGAGCGGCAGCGTGCTGTCTGGCCACGGGCGGATAAGCTGATTTTGCATCAGGTTCAGCGTATCGAGACCGGGGACAGTGTCTGGCGTTAACCAGGCGGCAATGCGCGCCAGTTGGGTTAGCCCCAGGCTGGACTCAATCGAAGAGCTAATGACCGCCGTCAGCCCGGCGGCATGGGCCGCCGCGACCTGCTCGCGTACCTTAGCAAGGCTGCCGGTCAACGTCGGTTTAATGACCACCGCGCGGACACCCGGTTCGGCGACAAACGCAAAGCCGTCTTCACGCAGGCTTTCATCCCACGCGATGGCAATGCCGGTTTCACGGGCAAACGCCCGGGAATCGTCGCGAGTTTTACACGGCTCTTCCAGAAACGCGATACGACTGCGGTACGCCGGGTTTACGTACTTCGCGAACTGCTGCGCCTTCAGCGGCGTCCAGGCGCGGTTAGCATCCAGACGCAGATGCAGGTCGGGCAATGCTTCCAGTAAGAGGTTAGCGACCATTCCATCGCGCACCGCTTCATAGAGACCGACTTTGATTTTCGCCACTTTCTCGCCCGGCATGGCGGCGAGCAGCGCAAACAGTTCATCCGGATCGCCCGTACAGAGCGGTGCCGCGCGGTAATTAGCCTCTGCAGGCAAGCTACCGTCCAGCTCCGCCAGCGCGCAGCTAATACCAAAAGCCGCGGAAGGCACCTCCGGCAACGCCGGGTTCGCGCCCTCACGCCACTCACTGGCCCACGCCAGCAATACCGCCTGCGCGTCCTCCAGCGATTCAAGGCTAAAGCCCGGCAGCGGCGAAATCTCGCCCCAGCCTTCCTGCTCGCCCTGCTGCAGATGCACCAGCATGCCATCACGGGTTTTTAACCGCCGTTCACGCAGCACCACGCCCGCGTCCATCGGTATCTGCCAGCGGTAAACCTGCGCGCGACGCATTACGGATTCCGTTTATATTTGCTGAAGTCAGGCTGGCGTTTTTCGTTAAAGGCGTTGCGACCTTCCTGCCCTTCTTCGGTCATGTAGAACAGCATGGTGGCGTTACCTGCCAGCTCCTGCAGACCTGCCTGACCGTCACAGTCGGCATTCAGGGCCGCTTTCAGGCAGCGCAGCGCCATTGGGCTGTTTTGCAGCATTTCACGACACCAGCGCACGGTCTCTTTCTCGAGGTCGGCAATTGGCACCACGGTGTTCACCAGACCCATATCCAGCGCTTCCTGAGCAGTGTACTGACGGCACAGGAACCAGATTTCGCGGGCTTTTTTCTGACCGACAATGCGAGCCATGTAGGAAGCCCCCCAGCCACCATCGAACGACCCCACTTTCGGGCCCGTCTGGCCAAAGATGGCGTTCTCTGCGGCAATGGTCAGGTCACACATCATGTGAAGCACATGGCCGCCGCCGATGGAGTAGCCTGCCACCATCGCCACCACCGGTTTTGGACAGGTGCGGATCTGGCGCTGGAAATCGAGCACGTTCAGGTGGTGAACGCCAGAGTCATCCTGGTATCCGCCGTAATCGCCGCGCACTTTCTGATCGCCACCGGCACAGAACGCTTTTTCACCTTCGCCGGTCAGGACGATAACACCGATGTTGTCGTCATAGCGCGCGTCTGCCAGCGCCTGAATCATCTCTTTGACGGTCAGCGGACGGAACGCGTTACGCACCTGCGGGCGGTTGATGGTGATTTTGGCAATGCCGTCTGCGGATTTGTGGTAACGAATGTCGGAGTAACCTTCGGAGCAGTCTTGCCATTCAACCGGCGCATAGAGCATGTGTTCATCAGGATAGATCATAGAGAGTCCTTTATTCGAAGACGCAGTATCTGAGCCAGACTCGAAGCAACCGCAGCGGGGTTTTCCCGGTGGGCGTTGTGTCCGGCATGGGGAATCGCATGGCGTACGGCGTGCAGTTCAGCCGCAAGGGCTTTGAACTTCTCATCACGTTCACCATATAAATAATCAAAAGCGACGTTGCAGGCGCTCAGTGCCGGACGTAAATCAGGCTGCATGGCCAGCGAGGTGGCCTCGAGCATCATCGCCAGAGTCGCGCCATTGTTCTGGCTACGCAGGCGAATAAGCGCCTGCCGCTGAACGTCCGTCAGGGAAGCAAATACAGGTTGTCGGTACCAGTCGGTGAAAACCACGTCGAGCGATTCGGTGCGAAAGCGCCGCGCCCAGCGGCGATCGGATGCCAGCCGCGCACTCCGCTCACCGGCATCCTGTAGCCCGGGATGGCCGCCTTCCACAATAATGCCCTTCAGCCCCTCTGGCTGCTGGCAGGCATGGAACATCGCAATGCGGCCGCCGAGGGAGTACCCCACCAGCCAGAAATTCAGTATGTTGTAACTAAGCAGGGTTCGGGTCAGCAAATCGCTCATCTCCTCGAACCCGGTCACGCCAGTATTGCCGGAATCACCGTGCCCCGGCAGGTCGAGATACAGCTGCGGGTAATCGCTCAGCGCCGCCCCGACCGTCTGCCACTCACGGCAATCCCCGGAAAAACCGTGCAAAAAGACCAGCCAGGGATAACCTGGCTTTCCAGCCTGCTGCACGCCCGCGAGGATCACAGGTGGCTTACCTGGGCCAGCAGGCTTTGCAGTTTCTGCGCGCCGTCAGCATCGTTCACCACCAGCTCGATCAGCGTCGCACCGGGCTGTCGCCAGGCGCTGCTGAGGGCCGCATCAAGCGCCTCCCAGCTTTCCGGGCGATGGTATTTCAGGCTGAACATTGCCGCGGCGTGTTCAAACTGCACGTTCTGGGGCATCAGATAGAAACGCTCACGTTCGCTCTGCGGGGTGGGCAGCAGGGAGAAAATCTGTCCACCGTTGTTGTTAACCACAATCAGCACAAACGGTGCCGAAACCTGACGCAGCAGCGCCAGGGCATTGAGGTCGTACAGCGCGGAGAGATCGCCAACGATCGCCAGCGTAGACTTCGCGCTGGCACGCTGTACGCCCGCCGCCGTGGAGATCAACCCGTCAATGCCGCTGGCCCCCCGGTTACTGTAGACCGGGTAACCGGCTGGCAGCTTTGAAAAGGCATCTATCAGGCGAACCACCAGACTGTTGCCGACAAACAGCTGCCCCTGCTCGGGCAGATACTGACGAATACGGTGTGCCAGCCCGGCCTCACTGAACGTTTCGCAGCTCGCCTGGGTTAACGCCCAGGCCTGTTCCGAAAGCGCCGGGATCGCAACGGCCCAGGGCTTGCGTTTTTCAGCCGGATGGAGCGCAAGCCAGGCGTCAATCTCACTGACCAGACGACGACCACGATGGTGTGCCGGGTCGAGCCGCCCGTCCAGCGAGTCCACCAGCCAGTACTCTTCTGGATCACAGGTAGCCTGCCACTGCAGTAACCGTTTACCGGTCAGGCTTGAGCCGAGCTGGACAATAATCTGCGCCTGCGCAAGCTCGGTGACCGCCTTCGCATTCCCCAGCCAGAGATCGGCACACGGCAGCGGCTGACCGGTCTGGGAAAGTACGTCGCCAATCAGCGGCCAGCCAAGGGTTTGCGCCCATTCCGCAACCAGCTTGCCTTGCGCGGCGCTCATGCGCCCGGCAACCACCACGCCACGTTTCTGCCGCCAGAAGAACCAGTCACGTTGTCTGGCGCTTTCAGGATGCGGTTGTGCACGCAGCCACGGCTTTTCACTTTGCCACCACTCACCCAGGGTGCGCTGCCATTCAAGACCGGTGTCATCCATTTCGCCATACAGCGGTTCGGCAAACGGACAGTTAATATGCAGCGCCCCGCTGCGCAGTGTCCCGATGGCATGATCGATTGTCGAGACCAGCCAGCTTGCCGGAATATCCTGAGTAGGACGCGGTAACGCGATTGCCTGTGAAGGATGCGAGGCAAAGATGCCCGGCTGACGAATGGCTTGGTTGGCGCCACAGTCGATAAGCTCGGGGGGACGATCCGCGGTCAGCAGGATCAGTTTCTCCCCGGTTAATCCGGCTTCGATCAGCGCCGGATAGAGGTTTGCCACCGCTGTACCGGAGGTCACAATCACCGCCACAGGCTCGTTGCTGACTTTCGCCAGCCCCAGCGCCAGATGGCCAAGCCCGCGTTCATCAAAATGAGTGTGGTGAATAAATGCCCGGTTTTCAGCGGCCGCCAGCGTCAGCGGGGTTGAACGAGAACCCGGTGCAATACACACGTGCCTGACACCATGGCGAGTCAGGGCTTCAAGGATCACCGCCGCCCAGCGTCGGTTAAAAGAACTTACTGACATGAGATTGTCCGGTATCAAGAATGCGACACAGTATAAATAATAGAAAAAATTGGAATTTTGATATGAATCGGGATTGCGCGAATCAGTCTTAATCCCTTAGGAGCAGAGAGCGCAGTCCGGCCGCTTTGTTTTCTATCTCCTGCCACTCCTGCTCCGGGTCAGAGCCGCTGACAATTCCCGCCCCGGCGTACAGCCGCAGGGCGTCTTCGTAAACACGGGCAGAACGCAACGCCACGCAGAATTCGCTTTGTTCAGGGGATAAATACCCGGCAGAACCGGCGTACCACTCGCGGTCGAACGGCTCGTTGTGGCGGATAAAGTCGCGCGCCGCCTGACGCGGCAGACCGGCGACGGCCGCCGTGGGCTGCAGAACATGCAGGCATTGTGCATCGTCAGCGTGTTTGAGCTCGGTCCAGATACAGCGACGCAGATGCTGTACTTTACGCAGCCGTACAACCTGGGCGGGCAGCACCTCCAGCGTCTGGGTATGGTGCTGGAGCCGCTGGCAAATATCTTCCACTACCAGCATATTTTCACGCTGATTTTTGTCGTCGTTCATCAGCCAGTCGCCCAGCCGTTCGGCCTGTTTATCATCGGTATGGCTGGCGACGGTGCCTGCCAGCGCTTCCGTGCGCAGCAGCTTGCCGCGTCTGCGCCACAGGCGCTCGGGGGTCGAGCCGAGAAACGCGTTGCTGGCATCGAATACCATGCAGAAATGGTAGCAGTTCAGGTTCAGGGCGCGGCTGGCAGCCATCAGTGCGACAGGGTTAACAGAGTGCTTAAACTGCAGGTCGGTTGCCCGGGCGAGCACCACCTTTTCAAAATCACCGCGAGCGATGGTCTGGGTTGCCTTGCGGATAAGGCGCAGCCATTCGGGTTGTTCCGGATGATGCTTTTCCTGCACAACCTCAACGGACAGTGGACGAATGGGTCTCGCCTCACCGAGTTGCTGGAGAAAATCCAGCGCGGCGCGGGCATCATCGTGAAGTGAACTGTCGCTCCACAGCTGCAGGCGTAACGTGGCCTGTCCGGCGGTACGTCGCCACAGCAGACGCGGTAAAAACAGACTGCCCTGCTCGGGATTAAACGCATTCAGGCCGCAGATACGCGTGTCGCGGGCCGCATCATGCGCCTGCAAAAACTGTGAGGCAAATGCCAGAGAGGAGAAATGCGCGACGGCACCAAGCGCAGCAAGTTCTTCATCACCGTTACGCTGTTGCCAGTAAAACTGAGGATAGCAATGCTGAACGCCCAGCCAGGCCAGGGGATCGAAGGCGTCGTTTAACGGGAAAGAGACGTCGAAGTGATGTAAACCGGGTGCAGTGGGTAACGCTTGCGTAAGCTGGCTACGCAGATGCTCCAGCGCGGTGGAAATCGAATTCACGCGAACCTCTCCCTGTTAAAACCGCATATTATACGGGGTACTGACCATAAATAGCAGTACCCACGTATAGGGAGTGGTTAACCGTATAAGGAACGTTAACGGCGGGCTAAAAGCAGCCCCAGCACCAGTCCGACAGCTGCCCCTACCCCGATGCCTTGCCATGGTTTTTCATGGACGTAATCATCGGCACGGTATACCGCCTTTTTCGCGCGGTAATAGTAATTGTCCGAAGCATGGCTGACGCGATTTTTAACATCATCCAGCGCTTTTTCGGCACGGGCTTTCAGCTCAATATATTTCTGATCGGCAGGGTCGCCCGACGAACGTAACACCTCTTCCAGCGTTTCGCTCAGCAAGGCCAGGTCGTCATCGATACGGGTATCCCAGGATTGAAATGACATATTTTTCTCCATGTTAGTACACCAGTCCGCTAACTATAGCCAACGACTCGCCATTACGCCTGTTTCGCTTCCCGCGCCATGCCGATGTGTGGAATACCGTCCTCATCGTACACGTCCGTCACGGGGGTAAACCCAAAATGCCCGTAAAACGGTTGCAGGTGCGCCTGCGCGCCCAGATATAATGCCTTGTCCGGCCACTGTTTTTGGCACGCTTCCAGCGTTTTTTCCATCAGCTGATAGCCCAGTTTTTCACCACGCGCGTTGCCGCTGATAATCACGCGACCAATCACGACAGGCTCAAAATCGTCTTCGCTTTTCAGAATCCTCGCATACGCCACCAGCGCGTTGTCCCGCCAGCCAAGAATATGGCGATTCTCGCCAATAAGATCATCGCCATCGATATCCTGATACGGGCAGGTTTGTTCAACAACAAACACTTCGCAGCGCAGTTTGAGCAGCGCGTAAAGTGACGTTACCGTGAGCTCACTATGGTGTAAATCTTGCCACTGGATCATGTCAGTCTCCTTCCTGGGTTCATCACGTTATACTAAACCCCTCCCCGTTCGGCAAAGGGCTGATTACGTTATGGAACTGATTTTTCTCGGTACGTCCGCTGGAGTGCCAACCCGATCACGAAATGTGACCGCGATTCTGCTGGATTTGCAGCACCCGACGCGGGGTGGATTATGGCTTTTTGACTGCGGTGAAGGGACGCAGCATCAGCTGTTACATACCCCGTATCATCCCGGCAAACTGGATAACATTTTCATTACCCATCTGCATGGCGACCATCTGTTTGGCCTGCCTGGCCTGCTGTGCAGCCGCTCAATGGCGGGCAATGCCAACCCGCTGACGATTTACGGGCCTGCGGGTATTCGGGAATTTGTCGACACCACGCTGCGCCTGAGCGGCTCATGGACAGATTATCCCCTGGAGGTGGTGGAGATAACCACTGGTCTGGTGCTGGATGACGGGGTTTATCGGGTGACAGCCCAACCCCTGAGCCATCCTGTAGAGTGCTATGGTTATCGCATTGAGGAGCAGGATAAACCCGGTGCGCTCAATGCGTCGGCATTACTGGCCGACGGAATCAAACCCGGGCCGCTGTTCCAGCGCCTGAAGCAGGGCGAAACCGTGACGCTGGAAGACGGGCGCATCATCAACGGGCAGGATTATCTCGCCGCCCCGCAGCCCGGGAAAAAACTGGCGATTCTTGGCGACACAGCCCCGTGCCCGGCGGCGTTGCTGCTGGCGCAGGGTGTGGATCTCATGGTGCATGAAGCCACCCTGGAGGCGGCGATGGAAGAGAAAGCCAACAGCCGGGGCCATAGCTCTACGCACCAGGCGGCGCAGCTTGCGCGTGACGCGGGCGTCGGGAAACTGATCGTCACCCATGTCAGCTCGCGCTACGACGCCCGGGGCTGTCAACGCCTGCTGGCAGAGTGCCGTGAACGGTTCCAGGAATGTGAGCTGGCCGAAGATTTCGCTAAGGTCAGCGTTTAGTCCTTCATTTTTCTCTCAGAGTGCCGATAACGATTAAAAGGTCAGCATTTCTCTCGAGGGTAGAATGGATAATTTCCAGAAAGATATTGATGACAGGGCGAATCTCACCCTGTCGAACCGTTTTGAACTGTTGCTGTTCCGTCTTGGCACCTCTCTGAACGCAAATAAATCCGAGCTGTTTGGCATTAACGTCTTTAAGCTGCGTGAAATTGTGCCGATGCCAGAGTTCACGAAACCCGCCGGGATGAAATCACCGCTGATGGGCATGGTGAATATTCGCGATCAGGTTATCCCGGTGATCGACCTGGCCGCCGTGGCGGGCTGTAAGCCAACCACCGGGCTGAACATCCTGCTGATCACGGAATATGCCCGCAGCGTGCAGGCTTTTGCGGTGGAATCCGTTGAGAACATCATGCGTCTTGACTGGAAGCAGGTGCACGCGGCGGAAACTGCCGTCAGCGGGCGGTACATCACCAGTATCGCCTGTCTGGATGAGAAGACCGATACCAATGAGCTGGCGATGGTGCTCGACGTTGAGCAGATCCTGTATGACATCACCCCGGCCAACCACGACCTGCATGCCACGGATCTGAAGACCACGAAATTCCACATCAAGCCCGGTGCCGTCGCGATTGTCGCCGAAGACTCTAAAGTGGCACGCTCGATGCTGGAAAAAGGTCTGCAGGCGATGGAGATCCCGGCGCAGCTGCATATCACCGGCAAAGACGCGTGGGAGAAAATTAGCGTGCTGGCGGCACAGGCTCAGGCTGAAGGTGTGCCGATTACCGATAAGATTGCACTGGTGCTGACCGACCTGGAAATGCCGGAGATGGACGGCTTTACCCTGACGCGTAAAATCAAAACCGACCCACTGTTGAAAGATATTCCGGTGGTGATCCACTCTTCCCTCTCCGGCAATGCTAACGAAGATCATATTCGCAAGGTGAAAGCCGACGGTTACGTGGCAAAGTTTGAACTCAATGAACTGTCGTCAGTCATTGAAGAAGTCCTGGATCGGTCAATGAAGAAGATTGACGGTCCGCTGATTAGCCGTAAACAGCTGGCTTAACTTTCAGCAGGCTCACGCCTTCCCGACAGGGCAAGGCCGCAAGCCAACAAAAAACCCGCCGAGGCGGGTTTTTTTATTCACTGCGGTCAAACAGCAACGTGATTACATCAGCGGCATCGCGTGCTGCACGATGGTGATCAGCGGCTGTGGATAGATACCGAAGATCAGTACCAGCAGCGCGGAGATCAGTACCACGATACCACCGGCGCTGTACTGCCAGTTACGCGGCGCATCGCGGTTCAGTTGCTGAGGTGCACTCAGATACAGACTCACGGCCACACGCAGGTAGTAGTAGAGACCGATTGCAGAGCCGATAACCACGCCCGCCGTCAGCCACCACAGGTGTGCCTGCACACCCACTGCCAGCACGTAGAACTTACCGATAAAGCCCAGCGTCATCGGAATACCCGCCAGAGAGAGCATCATTACGGTCATAACGGCGGACAGAATCGGACGGTGCCAGAACAGACCACGGTAGGAGAACAGGGAATCTGCATCCGGACCACGGTACGGGCTGGACATCAGGCTCACCACGCCGAACGCGCCGAGGCTGCTGAACAGGTAACCGGCCAGGTAAACACCGACGGTCTCCATCGACATCTCACCGCTCTGCAACGCAATCAGTGCCACCATCAGGTAGCCCAGATGGGAGATAGATGAGTAGCCCAGCAGACGTTTAATATTGGTCTGGCTCAGCGCCATCAGGTTACCGAAGATGATGGAAGCAAACGCAATGATGCCCAGCACCACGCGAACCGCTTCGCTGTCACCCACCGGCGCATACAGGAACAGACGCATCACCACCCCGAAGATAGCGATTTTGCTCGCCGTCGCCAGGAAGGTTGAGACTGGAGCAGGCGCGCCCTGGTAGACGTCTGGCGTCCACAGGTGGAACGGAACCAGAGAGAGCTTAAAGCCAAGGCCAACAATCATCATGCCCAGACCCGCCAGCAGCAGCGGTTCGTGCAGCATACCGTCGCCGAGGCTCTTGCCGAGCGACATGAAAGAGAGGTTTCCGGACTGTGCGTACAGCAGCGCGATACCAAACAGCAGGAAAGACGACGCGGCAGCAGACAGAATGGTGTACTTGATGCTCGCTTCCAGAGAACGTTTCTGACGGAAAGCGTAACCAATCAGACCGAACAGCGGCAGAGAGATAAGCTCAATACCGAGGAACAGCGCAGCCAGATGGTTCGCATTCGCCAGCAGAATACCGCCCAACGCGGCAATCAGTACCAGCAGGTAAAACTCTTCTTTGTTGTCGTTGTAGCCTTCCAGCCATGGGTACGCAAACGTACAGGTTGCCAGGCTCGCCAGCAGAACCAGACCCGAGTACAGCATGGCATAGCCGTCAACGCGCATCAGTGGAGTGACGTCCATCGCCCCGCCCTGGCCAACAAACCAGAGAGAGACCAATGCGGCGTTCAGACCGATGACCGACAGCGTGGCATTCAGGAAGTGATTGCGTCGCCACGCAATGGAGAGCATCACAACCACCACCGTCAATCCGACGATCAGCAGCGGTAGCAGCGCGATCAGTTGTTGTGGAGTTATTGTCATGGCGAATTACGGCCTTGTAGTAGAAGCAGAATTAACAAACCACTGCTGGATATTCCCCATCGCGGAGTGCGAGGTATCCAGAATTGGCTGCGGGAAGAAGCCCAACAGCACCAGCAGTACGACCAGCAGCAGGATGATGAACAGCTCACGCAGCGACATCCCCGGCAGTTCTTTTGCAGCAATTTCGCTCTTCGCTTTACCGAAGTAAGCGCGGTGCAGCATCGCCAGCGAGTAAACGGAAGCGAACACCAGACCAAAGGTGGAGATCACGGTAATGACCGGCACCACTTTGAAGCTGCCGAACAGAATCATAAATTCGCCGACGAAGTTACCGGTGCCTGGCATACCCAGCGTGGCCACCGCGAAGAACATAGAGAGCGCTGGCAGCCATTTAATTTTGCTCCACAGACCGCCCATCATACGCATGTCACGGGTGTGAAGACGTTCGTACAGCTGACCACACAGGATGAAGAGACCGGCTGCGGACAGACCGTGCGCAATCATCTGGATAACCGCCCCCTGGTAAGCCAGCTGGCTGCCGGTGTAGATGGCAATCAGTACAAAGCCCATGTGGGAAACGGAGGTGTACGCAATCAGACGTTTAATGTCGTACTGCGTGAAGGCCATCCAGGCACCGTAGAAGATACCGATCACACCAAGCCACATCGCAATTGGCGCGAACTCAGCGGACGCATTCGGGAATAGCGGCAGAGCGAAACGCAGCAGACCGTAGGCCGCGGTTTTCAGCAAGATCCCCGCCAGGTCAACGGAACCCGCCGTTGGCGCCTGTGAGTGCGCGTCTGGCAGCCAGCCGTGCAGGGGAACCACCGGCATTTTCACCGCGAAGGCAATGAAGAAGCCCAGCATCAGCAGGTATTCCACACCGTGAGACATCGGGGTCTTCAGCAGGTCTTCATAGTTGAAGGTCCAGATACCGGTCGCCGTGTGGTGAACAAACACCAGCGCCAGAATCGCAATCAACATTACCAGACCGCTCGCCTGGGTATAGATGAAGAACTTGGTTGCCGCCGTGATACGCGTTTTACCGTCGGACGCCTTATGGCCCCATAGCGCGATCAGGAAGTACATCGGCACCAGCATCATCTCCCAGAAGAAGAAGAACAGGAACATGTCGATGGCAAGGAATACGCCGATAACGCCGCCCAGGATCCACATCAGGTTCAGGTGGAAGAAGCCCTGGTATTTTTCAATTTCTCGCCAGGAGCAGAGTACCGCCAGAACGCCGAGCAGACCCGTCAGCACCACCATCAGCAGCGACAGACCGTCGATAGCCAGGTGAATGGTTATCCCAAAACGCGGGATCCACGGCAGAATAAATTCAGACTGCCACTGCGGAATCCCCGCAGACTGCGTCAGAGAGTAGCCACCCTGCAACCACAGTTGCAGACCAAGCGCGAGCGTCAATCCCATGGTGATCAGCGCGATCCAGCGCGGCATCTTCACGCCAAAGCGTTCAGTCTGCCAGCACAGGAAGCCGCCGATGAAGGGAATTAATATTAGCCAGGGTAGTAACATGGCGATTTACATTCCTTTTTAAGGCCCCCAGCAGGGGCCTGATTTTCAACGAATTCGAATAAAATTCACTTAACGATCAACGCAACACCATCAGCAGCGCCAGCACGACAACCGCACCGATGCTCATGGACGCCACATACCAGCGCAGGTAACCGTTCTCGCTGAACAGCAGGCCTTTACCTGCAAAGCGGGAAAGGATCGCCGGGATATTCATCAGGGAGTTCAGCGGATCGCGTTTCAGCAGCCACGCAATGCCCAGGAACGGCTTGACGAAGATCATGTCGTACAGCCAGTCGAAGCCCCACGCGTTGTACCACCAGGTCCCCAGCAGGCGGCCTGGCGCACTGTTGGCAACGGCAGTCACCAGCGTACGTTTGCCCAGCCACAGCCATGCTGCGATCAGGATGCCCGCGATAGCGACCACACCCGAGGTGATTTCAAGCGTCAGAACGCGACCGTGCTCAAGCTCGGTGGTGTCCGGCAGTACGCCCTGCAGCGGTGGCACAATCAGTGCGCCAACGAAGGTGGAGAGTACCAGCAGCACAATCAGCGGCAGGTGATGAGTAATCCCCTTCCCTGCGTGAGCGTGAATTTGTTCTTTACCGTGGAATACGATGAAAATCATACGGAAGGTATACAGGGAGGTCATGAACGCACCGACCAGACCCGCAACCATCAGATTGATATGACCATTCGCCATGGCACCGGCAAGGATTTCGTCCTTACTGAAGAAGCCCGCGGTAATCAGCGGCAGTGCCGCCAGCGCCGCGCCGCCCACCAGGAAGCAGACATAAACCAGCGGAATGGACTTACGCAGTCCGCCCATCTTGAAGATATTCTGCTCGTGGTGGCAGGCCAGAATCACGGAACCGGATGAGAGGAACAGCAGGGCTTTAAAGAACGCGTGCGTCATCAGGTGGAAAATGGCTGCGTCCCATGCCTGAACACCCAGTGCCAGGAACATATAACCAATCTGGCTCATGGTGGAGTACGCGAGAACGCGTTTGATGTCGGTTTGAACCAGCGCGGCAAAGCCTGCCAGCACCAGCGTTACCGCACCAACGATACCCACCAGATGCAGAATTTCCGGCGTCATCAGGAACAGACCATGCGTACGCGCAATCAGGTAGACCCCAGCGGTAACCATGGTTGCGGCGTGGATCAGCGCGGAGACAGGCGTTGGACCTGCCATCGCGTCGGCCAGCCATGTCTGCAACGGCAGCTGCGCGGATTTACCCACGGCACCACCCAGCA
The DNA here is from genome assembly GCF_051130085.1 of Enterobacter sp. PTB. Classification (NCBI taxonomy): domain Bacteria; kingdom Pseudomonadati; phylum Pseudomonadota; class Gammaproteobacteria; order Enterobacterales; family Enterobacteriaceae; genus Enterobacter; species Enterobacter sp. PTB. The sequence continues at coordinate 94,192 of NZ_JBDKEE010000013.1, read as the reverse complement.
GCATCAGCGTTGCCCACCACAGCATGTCATTGCCGGCAGCGAAGTGCGCTGGCGCCAGTTCCACCATTTCGCGGAAATTCAGCGTACCCAGTTCGTTGTAGAGAATGAACAGCGCGAAGGCGAGGAAGACGTCACCCACACGGGTCACGACAAACGCTTTCATGGCCGCTGCGCCATTCTTCGGATCGGTATAGTAGAAGCCGATCAGCAGATAAGAACAGAGACCCACGCCTTCCCAGCCGAGATACATCAACAGCAGGTTATCGGCCAGCACCAGAACAACCATGCTCGCGATAAACAGGTTGGTGTAGGCGAAGAAGCGGGAGTAACCCTCTTCACCGCGCATATACCAGGAGGCAAACATGTGGATCAGGAAGCCCACGCCGGTCACCACGGAGAGCATGGTCAGAGAGAGACCATCCAGCACCAGGTTGAAACCGATGTTGAAATCACCGACCGACATCCAGGTCCACAGCGGTACGCTGAAGGCCTGACGCCCGTTATTAAAGAAGTCGATACCCGCATACGCTGTCACCAGCGCAGCCAGACCCACAGAGCCCATGCCGACGGTGGCGGACAGATTCTCAGACCAGCGGCCACGAGAAAACGCCAGCAGCACGAAGCCAATCAGCGGAAAAATAATGGTTAAGGCAAGCATGTTCATCCACGCAACTCACTTACTGAATCGATGTTCAGGTTCTGGCGGCGACGATGGAGCTGCAGTAGCAGCGCCAGGCCAATACTCGCTTCGGCAGCCGCGAGGCTGATGGCGAGAATGTACATCACCTGACCATCGGTCTGGCCCCAGTAGCTTCCGGCGACCACGAAGGCCAGCGCGGAGGCGTTAATCATGATTTCCAGACCGATCAGCATAAACAGCAGATTGCGGCGGATAACCAGACCGGTTAAGCCCAGAACGAATAAAATCGCAGCGAGGATCAGTCCATGTGTTAAGGGGATCATGCGCGTTCCTCCGTTTTTCTTTTCGCGCGGTCGTCAGTGCGGTTGCTCAGCAACTCACCAGCACGCTCTTCGCGGCCAACGTGGAAGGCAACAACCAGGCCCGCCAGCAGCAGCATAGAGGCCAGTTCAACCGCCAGGACGTATGGGCCAAACAGCGTAATACCCACCTCTTTAGCGCCGATTGGCGTGCCGTCGATGCCCTGATCATTCACACCCAGAATGGCGTAAACAATGACCACCAGCATGATGGCCGACAGGATCGCCGGGCCAATCCAGACCTGCGGTTTTAACCACTGACGTTCCTGCTCAATTTCAGAGCCGCCCAGGTTCAGCATCATCACCACGAAGACGAACAGCACCATGATGGCCCCGGCGTAGACGATGATCTCCAGCGCACCAGCAAAGTGCGCACCCAGCGCAAAGAACACCCCGGAAATAGCCAGCAGCGAGATAATTAAGTACAGCAGCGCATGCACCGGATTGGTGTGCGTAATCACTCGCAGCGTAGCCAGGATGGCGATAAGGCCACAGATATAAAAAGCGAATTCCATTGCCCTCTCCTTACGGTAACAGGCTCTTGACGTCGATAGGCTTAGCTTCGTTCTCTGCTTCGCCCTTATCTTTGCCGTCGATTGCCATACCCGCCATCCGGTAGAAGTTATATTCCGGGTATTTGCCCGGACCGGAAATCAGCAGATCCTCTTTCTCGTACACCAGGTCCTGACGCTTATACTCACCCAGTTCGAAGTCCGGGGTCAGCTGAATCGCCGTGGTTGGGCACGCTTCTTCACACAGACCGCAGAAAATGCAGCGTGAGAAGTTGATGCGGAAGAACTCAGGATACCAGCGGCCATCTACCGTCTCTGCTTTCTGCAGAGAGATACAGCCCACCGGACACGCTACCGCACACAGGTTACAGGCAACGCAGCGCTCTGAACCGTCCGGATCGCGCGTCAGCACGATACGGCCACGGTAGCGCGGCGGCAGATATACCGGCTCTTCCGGGTACATCCGGGTTTCGCGTTTGGCAAACGCGTGCAGGCCGATCATCCAGATACTGCGTACCTGAGTGCCGAAACCTACCAATAATTCTTTTAAGGTCATGGTCTATAGCCCCTTATGGCTGCTGCCAGAGAATGACAGCCGCCGTTACCAGCAAGTTGATGAGCGTAAGCGGCAGGCACACTTTCCAGCCGAAGGACATTACCTGGTCATAACGCGGACGCGGTAACGCTGCGCGAATCAAAATGAACATCATCATGAAGAACGCGGTTTTCAGCGCGAACCAGATGAACGGCGGTAAGAACGGGCCATGCCAGCCACCAAAGAACAGCGTTACCATCAACGCGGAAATGGTGACAATACCGATGTACTCGCCCACGAAGAACAGACCGAATTTCATACCGGAATATTCGATGTGGTAACCGTCGGCCAGTTCCTGTTCGGCTTCTGGCTGGTCAAACGGGTGACGGTGACACACCGCCACGCCCGCGATAGCAAAGGTAATAAAACCAAAGAACTGCGGGATAACGTTCCAGATGTCAGCCTGGTTGTTGACGATGTCGGTCATGTTGAATGAACCGGCTTGCGCCACCACACCCATCAGGGAAAGCCCCAGGAATACTTCGTAGCTCAGCGTCTGCGCAGAAGCACGCATCGCACCCAGCAGGGAGTATTTGTTGTTACTGGACCAGCCCGCGAACAGCACCGCATACACGGCGAGGCCTGCCATCATCAGGAAGAACAGAATGCCGATGTTCAGGTCAGCCACCACCCAGGTCGGGCTGACAGGAACAATCGCGAACGCCAGCAGCAGCGAGGTAAAGGCGATCATCGGTGCCAGAGTAAAGATCACGCGGTCAGAGAAGCGCGGGATCCAGTCCTCTTTAAAGAACATCTTGATCATGTCCGCTACCAGCTGGAGTGAACCACCCCAGCCCACGCGGTTCGGTCCGTAACGGTTCTGGAACAGACCGAGCAGACGACGTTCACCAAAGCTCATGAACGCGCCGCAGGTGACGACCACCAGCAGGATAACTATCGCTTTCAGAATGCTCAGCAGGATGTCGATAAGATCCGGCGTTAACCAACTCATGCTTTTGCCTCCTGCAGATTATCAAGACGCGCACCCGCCAGTACCGGCGCGATGCCAGGCATACCCATCGGCAGACCCACCTGCCCTGCTGTCAGACTTTCAGAGATAATCAGCGGCAAGCTGATTGTCTGGCCATCATAGCTAAAGGCGATGTTCGCACCCGCGTTAACGCCAAGCTTCGCGGCATCTGCCGGGTTAAGCTTGATGTACGGTTGCGGCATGCGGCTCTGGAATACCGGAGAACGCTGGGACAATTCGTCACTGCCGAACAGATGGTAGTACGGCGCAATACGCCAGTTCCCTTCCTGCGCCTGGAAGCTCGCCGGCACGGTGGTGAAGAAGTCCAGACCGGTGTTTGAAGCTTCAATCAGACGCACGCCCGGGTCACCGTGGCGCAGAGAGCCGCCCACTTCAGCCTGGAATTTGTTCCATGCCTGCGGGGAGTTCCAGCCTGGTGCCCATGCGAACGGAACCTGAGAGCGCGGTGCAGACGGCTGGTTGTTCCCTTCCATTGAGAAGGCAAACATCGTGTCTTTATCCTGCGGCTGACGAGGTTCGTGAACGCTGATGTTGGCACGCATCGCGGTACGACCGCTGTAACGGTGCGGTTCACGCGCCAGTTTCTGGCCACGAATACGGAAGCTTGCGTCAGGAGCCGCATCTTTGATGCCAGCCAGCTGAGGCAGTTTTTCCACGACCGCGTCGATAACATGGTCGAGCTGCGTCCAGTCCACTTCACGGCTCTGAACGGTGCTGTGCAGAGAGTGCAGCCAGCGCCAGCTTTCCAGCATTATGGTGTTGCTGTCGTAGTACGCCGGGTCATACACCTGGAAGAAACGCTGTGCGCGGCCTTCGTTGTTGATAACCGTACCGTCGCTTTCCGCGAAGCTTGCCGCAGAGAGCACCAGGTGCGCTTTGTCCATGATCGCAGTGCGCTGATGGTCAATTACCATCACCAGCGGCGCTTTGGAGAGCGCTGCGTCAACGCGTGCGGCAGAAGCATGGCGATGCAGGTCGTTTTCCAGCACCACAACGGCGTCAGCAGCACCGGATTCCAGTTCGCTTAACGCAGCTTCCAGAGAGCCACCGCCAATCATTCCCAGACCAATGCTGTTCACCGCACGGGCAATCATGGTCACGCCAACGTCTGCACCACGGCCTTTCAGCGCTTTAGCCACGTTCGCGGCAGCCTGAATGATCTCCGCGCTACCGGCGTTAGTCCCGGAAACAATCAGGGGTTTCTTCGCACCCGCCAGGGCCTGAACAATCACATCAACTTTGTTCTGCAGGTCGCGATCGAGACCTTCAACGGCCGGAGAATTGCTGTCCAGCGCATGAGCAATCGCAAAGCCAAGACGGGCCTGGTCTTCAACCGGCGCGCAGTAGGTCCACGCCGCGATATCGTCCAGACGCGTGTTGTCGACGTTGGTCACAAACAGAGGATGCTTCGCACGCTGACCGATATTGAGGATTGCCGCAATCTGCCAGTCAGCCACTTTTTGAGCCGCCGCCATTTCACGAGCTTTACCTTTGACAGCCTGACGAACCGCCAGGGCAGCGCGAGCGCCGGTCTGCGTCAAATCTTCACCCAGCACCAGAACCGCATCATAAGATTCAATTTCACGCAGCGCTGGGGTATGAATACCGCCTTCACGCAGCACTTTCAGTACCAGCTGCAGACGTTCCTGCTCGCCCTGAGCGATACCGGTGTAGAAGTTTTCCGGCCCAACCAGCTCACGCAGCGCGAAGTTACTTTCGATGCTGGCGCGCGGGGAGCCGATACCGATCACTTTCTTCGACTGGCGCAGAATATCTGCCGCGCCCTGCATCGCCTGTTCAGCGTTCAGGGTGATGAAGTCATCACCACGGCGTTGAACGGGCTGACGTGGACGGTCTTTCAGGTTCACGTAGCCGTAGCCGAAACGACCGCGGTCGCACAGGAAGTAATGGTTAACGGTACCGTTATAACGGTTTTCAATACGACGCAGTTCGCCATAGCGCTCACCCGGGCTGGTGTTACAGCCCAGCGAACACTGCTGGCAGATGCTTGGTGCAAACTGCATGTCCCACTTACGGTTGTAACGCTCGGAGTGGGTTTTATCGGTGAAGACGCCGGTTGGACAAATCTCGACCAGGTTACCGGAGAATTCGCTTTCCAGCGTACCGTCTTCCGGACGACCGAAGTAGACGTTGTCATGCGCGCCATACACGCCCAGATCTTGTCCGTCTGCGTAATCTTTGTAGTAACGCACGCAGCGGTAGCAGGCGATGCAGCGGTTCATTTCGTGAGAGATGAACGGCCCCAGATCCTGGTTGCGGTGGGTACGTTTGGTAAAGCGATAGCGACGGAAGCTGTGACCGGTCATTACGGTCATATCCTGAAGGTGGCAGTTACCGCCCTCTTCACAGACCGGGCAATCGTGCGGGTGGTTGGTCATCAACCATTCCACAACGCTTTCACGGAACTGTTTGGCTTCTTCGTCATCAATCGAAATAAAAGTGCCTTCGGTGGCTGGCGTCATACAGGACATCACCAGGCGACCACGCGTGTCTTCCGCGTTTTGATATTGCTTCACCGCACACTGGCGGCAAGCACCGACGCTGCCCAGCGCCGGATGCCAGCAAAAATACGGAATATCAAGGCCGAGTGACAGACAAGCTTCCAGCAGGTTGTCCGCCCCGTTGACCTCATACTCTTTGCCGTCTACATGAATCGTAGCCATTAGCATGCTTCCAGTTGGCTCAGTCGTAACTGAGCGTTAATCAAAATTCTGTTTTACCAGCGCGCTTTCAGCAGGTTCGGCTGAATCCCATTGATGGCATGGGTATTGCTGAACGGCTGCTTGATGCCTGCTTCGAATTCGTCGCGGAAATATTTAATCGCGCTCTGCAGTGGCTCAACGGCGCCTGGTGCGTGGGCACAGAAGGTTTTCCCTGGACCCAGGAATCGACACAGTTGCTCAAGTGTCTCGATATCGCCAGGCTGGCCTTCGCCACGTTCGATAGCACGCAGGATCTTCACGCTCCACGGCAGACCATCACGGCACGGTGTACACCAGCCGCAGGACTCGCGGGCAAAGAACTCTTCGAGGTTACGCACCAGCGATACCATGCCGATCTCGTGGTCGACGGCCATCGCCAGCGCCGTACCCAGACGGCTGCCTGCTTTACCAATGCTTTCGAATTCCATCGGCAGATCAAGATGGGCCTCGGTCAGGAAGTCGGTCCCTGCACCGCCTGGCTGCCAGGCTTTGAATTTCAGGCCATCACGCATGCCGCCAGCGTAGTCTTCAAGAATTTCACGTGCGGTGGTGCCAAACGGCAGTTCCCAGACGCCAGGGTTCTTCACACGACCGGAGAAGCCCATCAGCTTGGTACCGGCATCTTTACTGTTCGAGATGCCCTGATACCACTCCACGCCATTGGCGAGGATTGCCGGGACGTTACACAGGGTTTCGACGTTGTTTACACAGGTCGGTTTACCCCAGACGCCAGAGCTTGCCGGGAACGGTGGCTTGGAACGTGGGTTCGCACGGCGGCCTTCAAGGGAGTTAATCAGTGCGGTCTCTTCACCACAGATATAACGCCCTGCCCCGGTGTGCACGAACAGCTCGAAGTCAAAACCGGTGCCAAGGATGTTTTTACCCAGCAGGCCCGCTTCAGTGGCTTCGGCAATCGCGCGACGCAGGTTTTCAGCCGCTTCGATGTATTCACCGCGCAGGAAGATGTAACCCCGGTACGCTTTCAGCGCGAACGCGGAGATCAGCATGCCTTCCACCAGCAGGTGCGGCAGCTGTTCCATCAGCAGGCGGTCTTTATAGGTGCCCGGCTCCATTTCATCAGCGTTACACAGCAGGTAACGGATGTTCATAGATTCGTCTTTTGGCATCAGGCTCCACTTCAGACCGGTGGAAAAGCCTGCGCCGCCGCGCCCTTTCAGGCCAGCGTCTTTGACCGCACTGACAATGTCGTCCGGCGCCATGCCGCCCAGGGCTTTACGCGCACCGGCATAGCCGTTTTTGCTCTGGTATTCGTCGAGCCATACCGGCTGTTTGTCATCACGCAGACGCCAGGTCAGTGGATGAGTTTCAGCAGTACGAATTACAGTTTTCATTTGTACTGCTCCAGCAGGTCAGGAATGGCTTCCGGCGTCAGATAACTGTGAGTATCCTCATCAATCATCATGGTCGGCCCCTTGTCGCAGTTCCCCAGGCAGCAGGTTGGCAGCAGCGTAAAGCGGCCATCGAACGTGGTCTGGCCTGGCTTGATATTGAGCTTTTTCTCAATCGCTGCCTGAATGCCCTGATAACCGGTAATGTGACAAACCACGCTGTCACAGTAGCGGATCACATGGCGACCCACCGGCTGACGGAAGATCTGGCTGTAGAACGTGGCTACGCCTTCTACGTCACTTGCCGGAATGCCCAGCACTTTTGCGATCTCATAGATCGCCCCATCCGGCACCCAACCACGCTGTTTCTGTACGATTTTCAGCGCTTCAATGGACGCCGCACGCGGGTCTTCGTAGTGGTGCATCTCGTGCTCAATAGCGGCACGTTCTGCTTCACTCAGCTCAAAAGCCTCGGTTTGTGGTTGTTGATTCTCGTGCATAATTAGCGGTCCACATCTGACATAACAAAATCGATACTACCCAGATACACAATCAGGTCGGAGACCAGACTGCCGCGGATGGCGGACGGGATCTGCTGCAGGTGCGCAAAGCTTGGTGTACGCACGCGGGTACGGTAGCTCATGGTGCTGCCGTCACTGGTCAGGTAGTAACTGTTAATACCCTTGGTCGCTTCAATCATCTGGAAGGATTCTTGCGCCGGCATGACCGGACCCCAGGAAACCTGCAGGAAGTGGGTGATCAGGGTTTCGATATGTTGCAGCGTGCGCTCTTTCGGCGGCGGCGTCGTCAGCGGGTGATCCGCCTTGAACGGGCCTTCCGGCATGTTGTTGAGGCACTGCTCAAGGATGCGCAGACTCTGGCGCAACTCTTCAACTTTCAGCATCACGCGGGTGTAGCAGTCGGAAACACCGCCGCCAACCGGGACTTCGAAGTCGAAGTTTTCATAGCCAGAGTAAGGACGGGCTTTACGCACGTCGAAATCAATACCGGTTGCGCGCAGACCCGCACCTGTCGTACCCCACTCCAGCGCTTCTTTCGCACCGTAGGCTGCAACGCCCTGGGAACGGCCTTTCAGGATGGTGTTACGCAGTGCGGCTTTCTCGTAAGAAGCCAGACGTTTTGGCATCCAGTCGAGGAATTCACGCAGCAGACGCTCCCAGCCGCGCGGCAGATCGTGTGCCACACCGCCGATACGGAACCAGGCCGGGTGCATACGGAAACCGGTGATGGCTTCTACCAGATCGTAGATTTTCTGACGATCAGTAAAGGCAAAGAAGACCGGGGTCATCGCGCCAACGTCCTGAATGAACGTGGAGATATACAGCAGGTGGCTGTTGATACGGAACAGTTCGGAGAGCATCACGCGGATGACGTTAACGCGATCCGGTACGGTGATACCTGCCAGTTTCTCAACGGCCAGCACGTAAGGCATTTCGTTTACGCAACCGCCGAGGTACTCGATACGGTCGGTATACGGAATGTAGCTGTGCCAGGACTGACGCTCGCCCATCTTCTCAGCACCACGGTGGTGGTAACCGATGTCCGGTACGCAGTCGACAATCTCTTCGCCATCAAGCTGAAGAATAATACGGAAAGCACCGTGCGCAGAGGGGTGGTTTGGACCGAGGTTGAGGAACATGAAGTCCTCGTTTTCCGTCCCGCGTTTCATGCCCCAGTCTTCCGGCTTGAAGGTCAGCGCTTCCATCTCCAGATCCTGCTTGGCTTTCGTCAGCTCAAACGGGTCGAATTCAGTCGCACGTGCCGGATAGTCTTTACGCAGCGGGTGGCCGGTCCACGTCTGCGGCATCATGATGCGCGTCAGATGCGGGTGGCCGTCGAAGGTCATCCCGAACATTTCCCAGGTTTCACGCTCATACCAGTTAGCGTTCGGGAAAAGTTTAGTGATCGTCGGCAGATGCATGTCGTTTTCAGACAATGCCACCTTGAGCATGATATCCGTATTACGGTCTATTGAGATCAGGTGGTAGAAAACGGAAAAATCCGCAGCAGGGAGACCCTGGCGGTGCGTACGCAGACGTTCATCCATGCCGTGTAAGTCAAACAGCATGACGTAAGGTTTTGGCAATTTCTTGAGGAAATCGACCACTTCCAGTAATTGCTCACGCTTCACCCAAACAACGGGTACCCCGGTGCGGGTCGCCTGAACAGTAAAGGCATCCGGCCCAAAACGGTTGCGCAGTTCGCCAATGACAGGATCATCCAGATGATCCCGTGTTTGCCAGGCGGCTTCTTGCGCGGTTAAGTCGGTCATATTGTTCACCATTGCAAATGGTCCGTGGTGACTGTAGGGCGTGGCTTCGCGCTATTTGAGTAGTGATATGCGAAGGTTTACTCCATGCCCACAGGCGCAAATTAAATTTCGTCAGGCGTACGCAGATTGGTTACTGCAATACGTTCGCCGCGTTTACGCTCGCGCTCAGACTGCATGTTGGCGCGGTAAACACCCTGATCGCCAACCACCCAGGAGAGCGGACGACGTTCTTTACCGATAGACTCCTGCAGCAGCATCAGCGCCTGCATGTAAGCTTCCGGACGCGGCGGACAACCCGGGATGTAAACATCCACTGGAATAAACTTATCTACGCCCTGTACGACGGAATAAATGTCGTACATACCGCCAGAGTTTGCACATGCGCCCATGGAAATAACCCATTTTGGCTCCAGCATCTGGTCATACAGACGCTGAATAACAGGTGCCATCTTGGTAAAGCATGTACCTGCCACCACCATCAGGTCAGCCTGACGTGGGGAAGCACGCAGTACCTCTGCCCCAAAACGCGCAACGTCATGCACCGCAGTGAATGACGTCACCATTTCAACGTAGCAGCAAGAAAGGCCAAAGTTGTAAGGCCAGATGGAGTTCTTACGACCCCAGTTGACCATATCGTGCATGGCATGCTCGAGTTTGCCCATGTACACGCTTTTATTGACTTCTTGCTCCAGGGGGTCGGTTACGATCTCCTGTTTTTGCAGGGGGTAACGGTCATTCTCACCGTTAGGATCTATGCGGGTGAGCGTATAATCCATCTTATTGCCTCGCTGTTACTGCTGACGATTAGAGATACTGTTTTCCGGGTTGATGTGTTCACGACGTGAACGCGCAGGCGTCCAGTCAAGCGCGCCAATACGCACCAGATAAACCAGACCGGCCAGTAACACTAAAATGAAAATTGCGGCCTCGACAAAGCCCACCCAACCACTTTCGCGGATGGAAGTTGACCATGCGAAAAGGTAAAGCGCTTCCACGTCAAAGATGACGAAGAACATGGCTACCAGATAGAACTTGGCAGACAGGCGTAAGCGAGCGGAACCTACTGAATCAATACCTGATTCGAAAGGTGTGTTCTTGTGCCTTGCACGGGCGCGACCGCCCAGGAACCAGCCGCCGACTAACATCAGGCAGCACAGGCCAATGGCTACAATAAGAAAGATTGCGAATGCCCAGTGATGAGCGATGACTTCTGTGGATGTTGACATACTCATTGCTTACTCATCAAAAGTGATACCTACGACACTGCTCTTGCTGGCAGATGGGCATCACATCGATTCATGGGGAGGAACGAAAAACCTTACACTAACTGTCAGAAATGAGACGTAGACAGCAAAATGATGGGGTTTTTTACTCCTTTCTATAACCTTTTGTCAACTTTAACAAAGGTTTCTTCACATTAAATTACATCGAGCGATTCTCATTAACATTTGGTGCCCTTTAACCCTGGTGGGTACCTGAGTTTACGTCAAATGCATGTTGTTGAATCGTGTCCGTTTTGGAAGTAAAAAAAATAACCCTCCTATTTTGACAGGATTTGCCAACGATTCCTCCCCCCAAATAGGAGTATTTTCTTGATCTGAGACACGCTTTTGTTAATTCACCCAAAAAACCAGCAACATATTTCCTGTTTTATTAACATTGAGGCGAGCTGGAGGGAGACTGAACGGGAAATGCACAACATTTGAACAAAAGCATTTATCTTACTGATAAATAGCGACTATCCTGAAAATCCACGCGGTGATCGCGGGTATTACTGCCAAAAAAAAGCCACTGCAGGCGAAAATCGCGTGAGTGGCTTTTTTTTACATTTACAAATTGTTACCAGAATTTTGAGCTGTCGATCACTCAAAGTCCCCTTCAACGATCAGGGAATCATCCCCCCCTTCGGAGGTAACATGTTCGAACTGCCATGGATTATGGTAGTTTTCCATCGCCTCGAACACGACTTTCGCCAGTTCGTTATTGCTGGACGTATTGTGGCAGAGCAGATACTCCGTATCAGGCAAAGCAGGAAGACCATCTGATTTACCCAGTACGCGCAGATCCGGGCTCATCATTTCGACCGGACGGGCCGTTACCCCAAGCCCCGCTTTCACGGCAGCACGTACCGCTGGCAATGTGGAAGCCACATAAGCCAGACGCCATGGAATATTGGCCTCATTGAGCGCCGCCAACACCATATCGCGGAACGGACTCGGATCATCCAGTAATACCAATGGAATTGGCTCACCTTTTTGCAGCACATATTCAGCGGCACAATACCAATGCGTCGGAGACGTGCGCAACGTCAGGCAATTAAATTGCCCTGGACGGTGCGTGGTCACCACCAGATCGACCTTATTCTCATTTAGCATCTCAATCATAAAAGCATTTCGTTTTACGCTAACGTCCAGCGCAAGCTTCGGATAAACCGAACTAATTCGATTGAGAAGAAATGGCAATATTGTGTCTGCTGACTCATCAGACGCACCTAACGTTAGCACCCCTTGCAGGTTGCTATACATTAATGACATACATGCTTCGTCATTAAAGCGAAGTATTTTCCTGGCATAACCCAGAAGCTGAATACCGTGTTCCGTTAAGAGCTTATTACGCCCGTGACGGGCAAAGAGCTCTTTACCAACCAGTTGTTCCAGCCGTTGCATTTGCTGGCTAACGGCGGACTGGGTTCGGCAAACGGCGGCAGCAGCAGCTGCAAAAGTGTTGAGATCGGCGACCGCAACAAACGTTCTCAGCAGATCGAGGTCGAGATTCATTATCGGACGATTTGCATTTATCATATCTTTTCACTTTCAGGTTGCTCGTGCGGAGCTGCCCGGGTTGAAGCTGTGTGTGTAACAGTTAAGCAATTCCCTCTGAAGGTTTTCCCTCGCATCCCGGCCCGGCAGACTGCCTGACAGATAGTTATTGTGCTGTTTTAATATCAACAGTCAGAAAGCACGTTTCATGACGTTATTTTTATTCTCTTAAACGTTCAGGATATTTAGATGTTTGCAGGTTTATGTAAATTCCATTAAGGGTGATACACCCTTTCTGCCATCTTTCTCGCAGTGCTGTCAACGTAGCAGGAGATGTTTAACCCATTCCGGCCAGAGATAACTCTAACAATAACAATCAATTAATACAGAAAACCTGTTCCACAAATACAAAACATATGTATCTGTGCCCAGCTTTCCTGAAAGACATCTTAACCCAAATCCACTTTATTTATAAGTCTTATTGCAATATTGCGGATTTATGAGGGTTGTTAAGCTTCTCAACTAATTTTATTAAAATTAACTAAAGTTGCATTTTGTTGGTTAATAATAAATAAATTTTAATTTAGATTAAGGCCATTCATTAATAACACTTAACATTAATTTCACATGAGTAACTTTTAGCCAATGCACACTATTACAACGCCACGTAACGAAGCATTCAGGTTTTACGAAAGGTCACTCAGCGTAACTGCCACGCAGGTTGCGGATATTATTTATTTTTTCCAGCACAATATACAACTTTTATATTATTTAACAGCATAATAAACCTATTACCACACCATTAACCTTACTTTACGTCAGTTAAATTGTTCGTTGATAGCGAAAAAGATTCACTCCATTTTCATTCACTCCACAAAATCTTCTCCTGCCCGCCCTTCAAAACGAAGCGAGGGGGGAGTACATTATTCCGTGCTGACTTCCACGGCAGGGAGTGGCAACAATCGCGAAAAGGTTAAAGGTTCATGTCCCCTATCGAAAAATCCAGCAAGCTAGATAACGTCTGTTACGACATCCGTGGCCCGGTTCTGAAAGAGGCTAAACGCCTTGAAGAAGAAGGCAATAAGGTTCTGAAACTCAACATTGGTAACCCTGCGCCATTTGGTTTTGAAGCGCCGGATGAAATTCTGGTTGATGTGATCCGCAACCTGCCCACTGCGCAAGGCTATTGCGATTCGAAAGGACTTTACTCCGCACGAAAAGCCATCATGCAGCACTACCAGGCGCGCGATATGCGTGATGTTACCGTTGAAGATATCTATATCGGCAACGGTGTCTCTGAGCTGATCGTGCAGGCCATGCAGGCGCTGCTGAACAGCGGCGACGAAATGCTGGTTCCCGCGCCGGATTATCCGCTGTGGACGGCGGCCGTATCCCTGTCCAGCGGTAAAGCCGTGCACTATCTTTGCGATGAGTCCTCTGACTGGTTCCCGGATCTCGATGATATTCGCGCGAAAATTACCCCACGCACGCGCGGCATCGTCATTATTAACCCGAACAACCCAACGGGCGCGGTCTACTCAAAAGAGCTGCTGATGGAGATCGTGGAGATCGCCCGCCAGCACAACCTGATCATCTTTGCCGACGAAATTTACGACAAGATCCTGTATGACGCGGCGCAGCACCACTCTATCGCCGCACTGGCTCCGGACCTGCTGACCGTGACTTTTAACGGCCTGTCTAAAACCTACCGTGTGGCCGGTTTCCGTCAGGGCTGGATGGTCTTAAACGGCCCGAAAAAACATGCGAAAGGCTATATTGAAGGGCTGGAAATGCTCGCCTCTATGCGTTTATGTGCCAACGTGCCGGCGCAGCATGCTATCCAGACCGCACTCGGCGGCTATCAGAGCATCAGCGAGTTTATCGTGCCAGGCGGGCGTTTATATGAGCAGCGTAACCGCGCGTGGGAGCTTATCAACGATATTCCAGGCGTCTCCTGCGTGAAGCCGAACGGCGCGCTCTACATGTTCCCGAAAATCGACGCGAAACGCTTTAATATTCATGACGACCAGAAGATGGTGCTCGATTTCCTGCTGCAGGAAAAAGTGCTGCTGGTTCAGGGTACCGCTTTTAACTGGCCGTGGCCGGATCACGTGCGTATCGTTACCCTGCCGCGTGAAGATGACCTCGAGATGGCCATCAGCCGCTTTGGACGTTTCCTCTCAGGTTACCACCAGTAATCTTAAAATCAGGCTACTTCGGTAGCCTGATTTGCATCTTGCCTCCCCTCCCCGCACAATGAAGTCTGTCGCAGTGAAGACAAAAGGTAACCTATGAGTCAGAGTCATTTCTTTGCCCACCTCTCCCGCCTTAAACTGATCAACCGCTGGCCGCTGATGCGCAATGTCCGCACTGAGAATGTGTCGGAGCACAGTCTGCAGGTTGCGATGGTCGCTCACGCTCTGGCTGCCATTAAAAACCGTAAATTCAACGGGCAGGTTAACGCTGAGCGTATTGCCCTGCTGGCGATGTATCACGATGCCTCGGAAGTGCTGACCGGGGATTTACCGACACCCGTGAAATATTTCAACTCGCAGATAGCCCAGGAATATAAGGCCATTGAGAAGATTGCTCAGCAGAAACTGATCGACATGGTGCCGGACGAGCTGCGCGATATTTTTGAGCCGCTGATTGATGAGCATCAGTACACGGAAGAGGAAAAATTACTGGTTAAGCAGGCGGATGCGCTATGCGCTTACCTGAAATGTCTGGAAGAGCTGTCCGCGGGGAATAACGAATTTCTGCTGGCGAAAACACGTCTGGAAAAAACGCTGGAATCACGCCGCAGCGAAGAGATGGATTATTTCATGCAGGTGTTTGTGCCGAGCTTCCATTTGTCGCTGGACGAGATCAGTCAGGACTCCCCTCTCTGACGGTATGCCGGGTCGCGACATCGCTACCCGGCATCAGGGTTTAAAACGGGAACAGTACGGGAATCAGTATCACGCACACCACCATCACCAGCACGGTGAAGGGCACGCCTATCTTCACAAAATCACTGAATTTGTAATTTCCCGGGCCAAGCACCAGCGTATTGACCGGTGACGAGACCGGAGTCATAAACGCTGCAGATGCCGCCATAGCGACGATCATGGCAAACGGGTACGGCGAAACCCCCATTGATTTCGCCATCGCCAGTGCAATGGGTGCCATCAGGACGGCCGTGGCCGTATTGGAGATAAACAGGCCTATCGTGGCGCACATGATAAACAGGCAGACCAGCATCATGTAAGGCCCGTATCCACCGCCTGCGTCCATGAGTCCCTTGACGATCAAATCCACCCCACCGGTTTTTTGTAACGCCAGGGCAAAGGGCATCATCCCGACAATCAGAATGATGCTCGGCCAGTGAATGGCTTTGTAGGCGCTTTCGGCATCAATACAGCGGAATTTCCCCATCAGAAGACAGGCGATAATGGCCGCAATGGGGTTTGGAATTTCGTCAGTCAGCATCAGTGCGACCATCAACACCAGGCAAAAAATCGCATGCGGTGCCTGGCTGTGCGCCGGAGAAGCATCGCTCTCTTCAACCGGCATATTGAGTACCACAAAGTCGCGGCCTTTCTGCCCGAGCTGACCGATCAGTTTCCAGTTGCCGACGACCAGGAAGATATCACCGAGCAGGATAGGCTCATCCACTACCGCCCCTTCCATCGCCACGCCATCACGCTTTAAACCCACCACATTCAGCCCATAGCGGGTCCTGAAGCCGATTTCGCGCACGGTTTTACCCAGTAATTCTGATTCCGGGATCAGCGACACTTCGGCCATGCCGACATCCAGCGCCTGGTCTGAGAAATACTCCCCACGTAGCACCATGGGTTCCAGCAACTGTTCACTGCAAAACTCGCGCAAATCGACATCGGCGGTGGACATATCAATCAGCAAAACGTCGCGTGCACGGAATTCCGACACCCCGTTGACGTTAACAATCACCCGCCGAAAACGACGCCAGCGCTCTACACCGATCACGTTCGCGCCATAGCGCTCGCGCAGCTTCAGGTCGTCAAGACGCTGGCCAATGAGGGGCGAGCCGGGGCGGATAGCCAGACGGCGCGCCCGCCCGGTCAGACGGTACTCTTTGATCAGATCGCGGAAGGTCCGTCGTTTCCAGCCGTCTTTGCTTTTATCCTGTTTTTCCCCCTTCAGGGCAAAACGGGTTAACAGCATGTAGACCACGCCCAGCACCAGAATCACCAGTCCAAGTGGGGTCACGCTGAAAAAGCTAAAGCCTTCAAACCCTTCGCGGATTAGCTCACTGTTGACGACCAGGTTCGGCGGGGTCGCCACCAGCGTCATCATCCCGCTGATAAGACCGGCAAAGCTCAGTGGCATCATCAGGCGCGACGGCGAGGTTTGCATCCGCATGGAGACGCTCAGCACCACCGGGATAAAGATGGCGACGACGCCCGTGGAGCTCATAAACGCCCCCAGCCCGGCAACCGTCAGCATCAGGTAGATCAACATTTTGGTTTCGCTGTTGCCGGCCACCTTGACCAGCCACGACCCCATAATGGTCGCCACGCCGGTGCGCACCAGCCCGTCGCCAATAATAAACAGGGCGGCAATCAGGATAACGTTGGGATCACTAAATCCGGAGAAAGCTTCCGGCAGCGTGAGCGTACCGCTCAGCACAAAGGCAACGATGACAAACAAGGCGATGGCATCCATGCGCACCTTGCCTGAGGCAAAGAGAAGGATGGCGATTAAAAGCAGGCTCAGGACCCAAATCAGTTCACCGTTCACAACATATCCTTGTCAGTGGAGGAGACAAAATTTTGCCATAAAAAAACCCCAACAATGTGGGGCTATATCATGGGATTACATTTTAAGCGAGACGGTTACAACTCCGTCCGGTGCCTTCGCAACGTTAATGGCCGTCAGCGTGTTAAGCACCAGATCCGCCTCATTCAGGCGGGGTGAACCCGCCGGAACGTTAACGGCGATGACGTGGCTTCCGGCGTTCAACCCCGCCAGGACGCCTGCCGCCGCATCCTCCACCACCACACAATCGGCTGGTGCCAGGCCAAGCAGTTCGGCACCGAGTAAAAAGGCATCCGGTTCAGGCTTGCCGCGCTTCACGCGCTCTGCCGTGATAAACACTTCGGGCGTCGGTAACCCTGCGGCCTTGTGGCGGGCATGGGCAACGGGCACCGAGCCGGAGGTGACGATCGCCCACGGGATGTGGGCTTCGTTCAGATGTGCAAGCAGTTCACGCGCCCCCGGCAGCGCTGTGATGCCATCCGTGTCGGTGGCTTCAATGTGCTCAAGATAGCTGAACTCCGCCTGAATCTCTTCCTCAGAACGTCCTGCTAAGAAGTGCCGTAATGAGGTTATGGCCTGTTTGCCATGGATAAAATTCAGTACTTCCTGATGGTCAATGCCATGTCTGTCCGCCCAATGGCACCATGAACGCTCCACAACCGGCAGCGAATCCACCAGCGTACCGTCCAAATCAAACAGAAAACCTCTACACTGCACAAGCACCTCCGTCAGGCATTAATAATTTGTTGAATCTCATTGTTACTTAAATGGTACTGGCGCGGGCAGGCGTGCCAGACGCTCAGCATGCGCTGATATTTTTCCCGCATTGGGGTCTGCGCATTGAAGCCGTGTGTGCCCGCGTCAAAATGGGTATAGCGCCCTTCCGTGTTCACCATAAAACGCACATAGCTCAGATAACGCGCTTCCGTTGCGGCATCAAAGCCCAGGAAGGTGACGCGACGTTCATCAATGGACTGCTGACCTTTGAGATTGGTCCAGGAAACATGCAGGGCGTGATACATCTCCATAATGTCGATCACGGTGCGGCAGGTTTCTTCTTTCATCTCACCAAACTCGCGGTCCAGTTCACGCATCTGCAAACCAAAGCCACGTTCGACGATTGTCTGCAGGCGGCTGTAGCGCTCAGCGTTATCGGGATCAAGCATAGTCATCATTTTGTACTGGTTGGACAAAATCAGACGTTGAGCATGGGTCATTTCCATCTTTCGACTCCTGTAGCGCATTGCACTGTAAAAAAAAGACACGGTAACGGTGAGTTACTGTGCCTTCTTTTATTCGTCGTTTCGATGATCAATCACAAGTCATCGAGGAATGTTTTGTCGAGTTGCTTAAAAGCGCGCTTGAGCGTGTCAGCCAGCGCCTGGTAATCGGGCTTGCCTTCGACCGGGGCAAGCGCCTGCCCGGCTTCCTCCAGTTTCCCGCGAACTTCATAAAACCAGTGTAAAATAGAAGGCGGGAGTGGCGTGATAGAACGTTTACCTAACCACCACAGACCCTGCATCGGCAGACTTAACGCGAAAAGTGCCGTCGCAACGGCCGGGCCAAGCTGCCCGCCCAGCGCGATTTGCCAGCAGAGCGTAAAGATGGCGACAGGTGGCATAAAGCGAATCGCATAGCGCGTGGCGCGGATCGTGCGATTCTCAATAAACATGGGCGCAAGGCGCTTTTCCATTGGCCACGTCTTTGCGTAATGCTGTCCCCGACGAAACAGACTGAAAAAATTCACGGACGGGTTCTCTGGTGTCGACATGGCTGTACCTCAACTTCACATATAAAAATTAAAATTTTCGTGCAAAACCACAACAGGCTATGACAACGTTCAAAATATTTTGTCATCAGCACCCCGTATCGGGTATTCTGTGCCAGCCTGATAGGCCCTTAGACGAGAACCATTAACTCGTCAAATTATCGCATATTATGCCATTGGCTGAAAAATGTTCAAAATGGCATAAAATCATATGTATTTCTTCCATCATGCCACAATGTTCGTTTGGCATGATGTTAATCATAAATGTCTGAGTCATTATGCGTTACGCTTTTAGACTCCCTGACGTTTTTTTAGCCACGTATCAATAATAGGTACTTCCATGTCGAGTAAGTTAGTACTGGTTCTGAACTGCGGTAGCTCCTCACTGAAATTCGCCATCATCGATGCGCTCAATGGTGACGAATACCTCTCTGGTTTGGCCGAATGTTTCCATCTGCCTGAAGCACGTATCAAGTGGAAGATGGACGGCAGCAAACAGGAAGCGGCTTTAGGTGCAGGCGCCGCTCACAGTGAAGCGCTGAACTTTATCGTTAACACTATTCTGGCACAAAAACCAGAACTGTCTGCTCAGCTGACTGCGATTGGTCACCGTATCGTCCACGGCGGCGAAAAATACACCAGTTCCGTCGTTATCGACGAAACGGTTATTCAGGGCATTAAAGACTCTGCCTCTTTCGCACCGCTGCACAACCCAGCTCACCTGATCGGTATCGCTGAAGCGCTGAAATCCTTCCCGCAGCTGAAAGACAAAAACGTGGCTGTGTTCGACACTGCGTTCCACCAGACCATGCCGGAAGAATCTTACCTCTATGCCCTGCCGTACAGCCTGTACAAAGAGCACGGCGTTCGTCGCTACGGCGCGCACGGCACCAGCCACTTCTATGTGACTCAGGAAGCCGCTAAAGTGCTGAACAAGCCGGTTGAAGAAGTTAACATCATCACCTGCCACCTGGGCAACGGTGGTTCTGTTTCTGCTATCCGCAACGGTAAATGTGTTGATACATCCATGGGTCTGACCCCGCTGGAAGGTCTGGTGATGGGTACCCGTTCCGGTGACATCGACCCGGCGATCATCTTCCACCTGCACGACACCCTGGGCATGAGCGTTGATCAGATCAACAAAATGCTGACCAAAGAGTCTGGCCTGCTGGGTCTGACCGAAGTCACTAGCGACTGCCGTTATGTTGAAGACAACTACGCAGAAAAAGCAGACGCTAAACGTGCAATGGACGTTTACTGCCACCGTCTGGCGAAGTACATCGGCTCTTACACTGCGCTGATGGACGGTCGTCTGGACGCGGTTATCTTCACCGGTGGTATCGGTGAGAACGCGGCAATGGTTCGTGAACTGTCCCTGGGTAAACTGGGCGTTCTGGGCTTCGAAGTTGACCACGAGCGTAACCTGGCTGCCCGCTTCGGCAAGTCTGGCTTCATCAACAAAGAAGGCACCCGTCCGGCTATCGTTATCCCAACTAACGAAGAGCTGGTCATCGCGCAAGACGCGCACCGCCTGACTGCCTGATTCCACACCGCCAGCAATGCTGGCGGTGCTGTTTTGTAGCCCGCCCCCTGTCGGCGGTAACGAAAGAGGATAAACCGTGTCCCGTACTATTATGCTGATCCCTACCGGAACCAGCGTCGGTCTGACCAGCGTCAGCCTTGGCGTTATCCGTGCTATGGAACGCAAAGGCGTTCGTCTGAGCGTCTTTAAGCCTATCGCCCAGCCTCGTGCCGGTGGCGATGCGCCAGACCAGACCACCACCATCGTGCGTAAGAACTCCAATCTGCCAGCGGCTGAACCGCTGAAGATGAGCCACGTTGAATCTCTGCTGTCCAGCAACCAGAAAGACGTGCTGATGGAAGAGATCATCGCCAACTACCACGCTAACACGCAAGATGCGGAAGTGGTGCTGGTTGAAGGCCTGGTCCCGACCCGCAAACACCAGTTCGCTCAGTCTCTGAACTTCGAAATCGCGAAAACGCTGAATGCGGAAATCGTGTTCGTCATGTCCCAGGGTACCGATAACCAGGAACAGCTGAAAGAGCGTATCGAACTGACCCGCAGCAGCTTTGGCGGCGCGAAAAATACCAACATCACCGGCGTTATCGTTAACAAACTGAACGCACCGGTTGATGAACAAGGTCGTACCCGTCCTGACCTGTCCGAAATCTTCGATGACTCTTCTAAAGCGAAAGTGGTTAAAGTTGATCCGGCTACCCTGCAGGATTCCAGCCCGCTGCCAGTACTGGGCGTGGTGCCATGGAGCTTCGACCTGATTGCTACCCGTGCAATCGACATGGCGCGTCACCTGAACGCTACCGTGATTAACGAAGGCGACATCAACACCCGCCGCGTGAAGTCTGTGACCTTCTGTGCGCGTAGCATTCCGCACATGCTGGAACACTTCCGCGCAGGCTCTCTGCTCGTGACCTCCGCTGACCGTCCTGACGTGCTGGTTGCTGCGTGCCTGGCCGCGATGAACGGTGTGGAAATCGGTGCCATTCTGCTGACCGGTGCTTACGAGATGGATCCACGCGTAAGCAAGCTGTGCGAGCGTGCGTTCGCCACTGGCCTGCCAGTCTTTATGGTGAACACCAACACCTGGCAGACCTCTCTGAGCCTGCAGAGCTTCAACCTGGAAGTGCCGGTTGATGACCATGAGCGTATCGAGAAAGTGCAGGAATACGTTGCGGGCTACATCAACGCAGACTGGATTGAATCCCTGACGGCGACCTCCGAGCGCAGCCGTCGTCTGTCTCCTCCGGCCTTCCGTTACCAGCTGACCGAGCTGGCGCGTAAAGCGGGCAAACGTGTTGTTCTGCCAGAAGGCGACGAACCACGTACCGTTAAAGCGGCTGCCATCTGTGCAGAGCGCGGCATCGCGACCTGTGTGCTGCTGGGTAACCCGGATGAAATTAACCGCGTTGCTGCCTCTCAGGGCGTTGAGCTGGGTGCAGGTATTGAAATCGTCGACCCGGAAGTGGTTCGCGAAAGCTATGTTGCGCGCCTGGTTGAGCTGCGTAAGAGCAAGGGCATGACCGAAGCCGTAGCGCGTGAGCAGCTTGAAGACAACGTTGTGCTGGGCACGCTGATGCTGGAGCAGGACGAAGTTGACGGTCTGGTTTCCGGTGCGGTTCACACCACAGCGAACACCATCCGTCCACCGCTGCAGCTGATCAAAACGGCGCCAGGCAGTTCTCTGGTGTCTTCCGTGTTCTTCATGCTGCTGCCTGAACAGGTTTACGTTTACGGTGACTGTGCGATCAACCCGGATCCAACTGCAGAGCAGCTGGCTGAGATTGCTATTCAGTCTGCCGATTCCGCGATTGCCTTCGGTATTGAACCTCGCGTGGCAATGCTCTCCTACTCCACCGGTACTTCTGGTGCAGGTAGCGATGTAGAGAAAGTCCGTGAAGCGACGCGTCTGGCGCAGGAAAAACGTCCTGACCTGATGATCGACGGTCCACTGCAGTATGATGCCGCGGTTATGGCTGACGTTGCGAAATCCAAAGCACCGAACTCACCGGTTGCGGGTCGCGCTACCGTGTTCATCTTCCCGGATCTGAACACCGGTAACACCACCTACAAAGCGGTACAGCGTTCTGCAGACCTGATCTCCATCGGGCCAATGCTGCAGGGTATGCGCAAACCTGTGAACGACCTGTCCCGTGGCGCGCTGGTTGACGATATCGTCTACACCATCGCTCTGACCGCGATCCAGTCTTCACAACAGCAGTAATACGTTACTGACTAAAAAGGCGACCCGAGGGTCGCCTTTTTTATTTACAACAACTCCCTCGCCGCCGACACAATGTCGTGTGCCGTCAGGCCATACTCCTTCTGCAGGAAGTCCTGTGTCCCCACCTGGCCGTAACGCTCCTTCACGCCCACCCGACGCATCGGCACCGGACAGGTTTCCACCAGCACTTCCGCCACTGCCGATCCCAGCCCGTTATGAATGCTGTGGTTTTCGCAGGTCACGATACGTCCGGTTTTCTCGGCGTAGTTTTTCACCAGCATCCGGTCAATCGGCTTAAGGGTAAACATGTCGATCACCGCGGCGCTGACGCCCTCCTGTTCGAGCTGACGCGCCGCTTCAAGCGCTTCCGCCACCATAATGCCGTTGGCAATCAGGGTGATGTCACTGCCTTCGCGCAGTACGTTGCCCTTGCCAAGCGTAAATGTCGAACCCGGCGCATACACGCTCGGGGCCTGCTTACGGATGGTACGCACCCAGTAGAAACCTTCGAGGTCAATAAGCTGGCGCAGTACATCTTCAAACATCACCGCATCCGTTACCTCCAGCACCACCGAATGGGCAAGCCCCCGCACGATGCCCATATCTTCAAACGACATATGCGTGCCGCCGTTATGACAGGCCGTCACGCCGGCATCTGAAGCAATGACCTTCACATTGTTACGCTGGTAGTCCAGGGACATAAACAGCTGGTCGAAACAGCGACGGCTGGCGAAGGCGGTAAAGGTATGCACGAACGGCTTGCGTCCGGTCAGCGACAGCCCCGCCGCCGTCCCCATAACGTTAGCTTCCATGATGCCGCAGTTAATCACATGCTGCGGATAATCACGTGCCACGCCATCCATCGCCATTGAGCTCATCAGATCCGCCTCGAGGGCGATAATGTCGCTCCCGGCTTCAATCTGCTGTGCCACAAACCCCGCGTAGACTTTACGCATCTCGACGGCGTCTTTCTGACCTGCAGGTGCAACCTTAATCATGTGAAGCCTCCAGTTGGCGAATCGTCTCGTTGAGGGCCGCCTTGCTCTCGGCGGTTAATCGCAGATGGTGCGAGTTACTCAGTTGCTCCAGATACGGCACGCCCTGCCCTTTGATACTGTCGAGGATCACCACCAGCGGGCGAGCATCCGCCGCCGGAACCAGCGATGTCACCTCCAGCAGTGCCGGAATGTCATCTCCTTTCACCGTCACCACGTCAAACCCGAAGGCACGGAATTTTCCTTCCAGATCGAACGCACAGATAATGTCGTCGAGTTCGCCATCAAGCTGCTGTTTGTTCCAGTCAACGAATACCGTCAGGTTATTCAGGCGATGGTGTGCAATAAACTGGAACGCTTCCCAGCACTGCCCTTCGTTCAGCTCGCCGTCGCCGACGATACAGAAAACCCGGTTGGGGCGTCCCGCCAGCTTATGCGACAGCGCCATTCCACCGGCGATGGAAATCCCCTGCCCCAGCGAGCCGGTGGTGGCATCCACGCCGCGCGTTTTTAGCCGGTCCGGATGGCTCGGCAGACGCGTACCGTTCTGGTTCAGCGTGCTCAGCTCTTCCATCGGGAAGTAGCCTTTGATCGCCAGGGTGCTGTACAGCGCCGGACCAGCATGTCCTTTTGACAAGACAAAGTAGTCACGCTCTGGCCAGTCCGGGTCGGCTGGGTCAATTTTCATCACTGCGCCGTACAACACGGCCAGGGTTTCAACAACCGACATACTGCCGCCGTAGTGACCAAAGCCCAGCTGGGTCAGCATTTTCAGCGTTTCAAGGCGGATCTGACGCGCCAGATGGGTTATCTCATTCTCATTCATGATTTGGCTCCGGTGTTTTCCTGCGCGTTATCGCCCGCAGATTTGTTTTTAGCGAACACGTTGTAGGCCACCAGCAGTGCGAACAACGCCACAACAAGGCCGGTAATGGCAAGCGGCGACAGGAAGCGCGCCAGGTTACCCAGCACGATCCCGACAGCGCCAAAGTCAGCGTCTGAGAACGTGGTATTGGCAAATCCAATTGCCCCCAGCACCGGCAGCAGCAGAACCGGCAGGAAGGTGATCAGCAGGCCGTTGGCAAACGCACCAATCATCGCTCCACGACGCCCCCCGGTGGCGTTACCAAACACGCCCGCGGTAGCACCGGTGAAGAAGTGCGGCACCACGCCAGGCAGAATCAGCACCCAGCTGAATTGCCCACAGATAAACAGACCCACCAGCCCGCCAAGGAAGCTAAACAGGAAGCCAATCAGCACCGCATTTGGCGCATACGGATAGACAACCGGGCAGTCCAGAGCCGGACGTGCATTCGGCACCAGTTTTTCAGAAAAGCCGGTAAAGGCCGGGACGATTTCCGCCAGAATCAGGCGCACACCCTGCAGGATAATGAACACCCCCGCGGCGAATGTGATGGCCATGATGATGGCATAGACCAGGTAGTTCTGACCGCCGCTAAAGGTCGCCTCAACGTAGTCACGCCCGGCGCTCACCGCCATGATCAGGTAGATGATCATCATGGTCAGCGAGATGGAGATAGAGCTGTCGCGCAGGAAGCTCAGGTTCTTCGGCAGGTTCATCTCTTCAGTCGAGCGAGAGCCTTTGCCGAACTTGCTGCCAATCCAGCCGGAGAGAACATAGCCCAGGGTACCGAAGTGACCAAAAGCGATGTCATCGTTGCCGGTAATGCGCTTCATGTAACGCTGCGCCAGCGCCGGGAAGAAGGCCATTACCAGACCGAGGATCAGCGACCCGGTAAAGACCAGACCAACGCCCTCAAAGCCCGCCACGGTGAGGATGACCCCAATCATGCATGCCATGTAGAAGGTGTGATGCCCGGTCAGGAAGATATACTTCAGACGCGTAAAGCGGGCGACAATGATATTTGCCACCATACCGAATGCCATAATCAGCGCGGTAGAGGCACCGTATTTCTCCAGCGCAATGGAAACAATTGCCTCGTTATTGGGAATAATGCCCTGAATATTAAAGGCGTGTTCAAACATTCCGCCTAACGGATTTAATGACCCAACCAGCACCGTGGCCCCACCGCCAAGCACAATAAAACCGAGTATGGTTTTAATGGTCCCTTTCACCACATCAGAAAAAGATTTCTTTTGAGCGACCAGGCCAATTAAGGCTATTAAGCCAACCAGCACCGACGGGACTTTTAATATATCAACAACGAAATTCAGCGTTTCAAGGATAAACATATCCACCTCGCCTTATCAGGATTATTGTCTGTCGAACCAGGCGCGGAGCTGCGCTTCGAGTTCGTTGATATCAATGATGTTGTTGATCACCACCAGCTGGCTTTCCGGCACGCTGGCACTGGTGGCAATGTCCTTCGCCATCACGAAAAGATCGGCGGCACCCGGCGTTGCCGAGGAGAGATCGGAGTGTTCAACGTCGGCGTCAATGGCCAGCTTCTTGAGCACCTTTTTAATATTCATTTCGACCATAAAACTACTGCCCAGGCCTGAACCGCAAATAGCCATAATTTTCATTGTTGTCCCCTTTTTTTGAGTAGAGCACGCCCCATCACGCTAAACGTAATGTTGTGATAAATCGGATGAGAGAATTAAATCAGAAGCGGTCAATAATCGTTTTAATATCCTCCAGGGTATTCGCCTGATGCAATTCAGCCATATCGTCGTCGCTGGAAAATAATTCAGCGAGGGCAGAGATCATGTCGATGTGACTGTGTTTATCCGGCGCCGCGAGCATAATAATAACATCCACGGGATCGAACTCACCGGCACCAAAAGAGACTCCCTTTTTCAGTTTTAATAATGAGAGGCCTAATCCTTTGGCCCCCTCTTCCGGCCGCGCATGCGGCATGGCCAGCCCTGGTGCCAGCACATAATAAGGTCCTAATGCATGATGCTGCTCAATGATGGCCGTCACGTATTCCGGGCCAATCACCTGCAGATCCAGCAACGGTTTCGCGCATATTTCCAGCGCCTGCGGCCAGCTTTCCACGCTCTCCTGGAGCGTGATGGTTGTATCATATATCCACTTTTTCAGCATTTCTCGGTCCCGCCACAATGCAAAAGATGAGCAAACTTTATTCAACACATCCCATATTGACTGCGATCGGGATCACAAAGATAGCGCTACCAATCGCTAACATTCAGAAGTGTGATAGCGCTATCAAATTGTAATCATGGTGTGAATTCACAGCAAAAAAAGGGATTTAAGGCGTATACTGCGTTTCACGTGAAACGAAGGATGATAATAAAAACGCGTCTGGTCAGCAGGAAGGTGTATGTCTCTAACCCGAAAACGGCGCAGTACCGGTAAAGTGACACTCGCCGATGTCGCACAGCTTGCCGGGGTGGGCACGATGACCGTGTCCCGTGCACTCCGCACGCCTGAACAGGTTTCCGATAAACTGCGAGAAAAAATAGAAGCCGCTGTACAGGAATTGGGTTACATGCCTAATCTTGCTGCCAGCGCGCTGGCCTCGGCATCGTCATGGACGATTGCGATGGTCGTTCCTAATCTCTCCGAATCCGGTTGCTCGGAGATGTTCGCCGGGCTTCAGCAGGTGCTGCAGCCTGCCGGATACCAGATCATGCTGGCCGAATCACAGCATCGACTCGAGCAGGAAGAAAAATTGCTGGAGACGCTGCTGGCCTCGAACATTGCCGCTGCGATTTTGCTCAGCGTTGAACACTCCGATACTGTCCGCCACTGGCTGAAAAACGCCTCCATTCCGGTCATGGAAATGGGGGCCATGCGCGCCGATCCTATTGATATGAATATCGGGATTGATAATGTCGCGGCGATGTACGAACTGACGGAGATGGTTATTAAGCGCGGCTACCAGAATATTGGCCTGCTGTGTGCTAACCAGGAGCAGTGGATTTTCCAGCAGCATTTACAGGGCTGGTACAAAGCGATGCTTCGCCACCATATGTCACCAAACCGGGTGATTAACGCCGCCATGCCACCGAGTTTTTCCACGGGTGCGGCGCAACTGCCGGAGTTCCTGCTGGCGTGGCCAGAGCTGGATGCACTGGTGTGCGTGTCGGATGAACTGGCCTGCGGGGCACTTTATGAATGCCAGCGTCGGCGTATAAAAGTACCGGACGATCTGGCCGTGGTGGGTTTTGGCGATAGCGACGTGAGCCGGGTCTGTCAGCCACCGCTGACGACCATGGCAGTGCCACATCGTAAGATTGGGATTGAAGCGGGACGCGCGTTACTGGAACGTCTGAATGATGGAGACTGGCGCGATCATAAACCCATCGCGTCCAGCCTGTGTCTGCGGGAGAGCTGTTGAGGCTTACTCCGCCTCTTCCTCTTTTTCCGCTTTCGTGGATTCGTTTTTAGCGTTGCGGGTCATCCACAGCGCCAGCGCTTTTAACGAATCCGGGGTGAACTCGTCGCAACGCGCGGTAATTTCTTCCGGCGTCATCCAGTTCACTTCGCTCACTTCTTCTTCCTGCAGGGCGAACGGGCCATGGGAAACGCAGCTAAACAGCCCGCCCCAGACGCGGCAATGTTCGTCCTCGAAATAGAACTGACCATGCTCGGCAAACGGCACGCCGGCAATCCCTAACTCTTCTTCCGCTTCACGACGCGCGGAGTCCAGCAGAACTTCATCCGCCTGAACAACGCCGCCTGCAGTTGCATCCAGCATACCAGGGAGAAAATCTTTGGTGTCCGTGCGGCGCTGGACCAGAATTTTGCCCATCCCGTCATGCACAACGATGTATGTCGCACGGTGACGCAGACGCTCCGCGCGCATTTGTTCGCGGCTGGCCTGCGCGATCACTTCATTCTCTTCGTTGACAATGTCAACCCACTCTGTACTTGCCAAATGACTCTGCTCCACCATCGGGAAACCTTCTCGTCTAAGCGCTCTTTCGGCGCGTTTGCAGTTGAGGTGTAACTTACGGATTAATCGCTATTTGCGCAATAACTTGCTGATCATTAAGTGCGATTACGCTTAACGTATTCTCATCGAGCATGCCATAGCTTGCTGGATTTCCACCTTTCGGTATGCTGACCGAACCGGGGTTAAAGTGATACATCTCGCCGCGTTTTTCTGCCACCGGAATATGAGTATGACCGTAAACCAGGACATCGCCAGCCGCCAGTGCCGGGAGATTTTCCGGGCTAAAAAGATGACCATGGGTCAGGAACAGACGGCTATTTTCCATCAGCACCTGTTGCCAGGGGGCAGTGATGGGAAAATCCAGCAGCATCTGGTCCACTTCACTGTCGCAGTTACCGCGAACGGCGATAATGCGCGAAGCATACTGGTTGAGTTTTTCCGCTACCTGCGCCGGTGCATAGCCTTCCGGCAGCGCATTGCGCGGACCATGATTTAACACATCCCCCAGAATCACCAGCCATTGCGCCCTGCTTTGAGCAAACAGAGAAAGAACACGCTCGGTCGCGGGCAGCGAACCATGGATATCAGACGCAAACATCAGTTTCATCAGTCACTCCCTGGAAATCAGACTGCCCTATCATACCTGAAGCGTCAGGCTATATCAGCCCGCCCGCTTAGCGGAGAGTGCCACATAGCGCTGCACTGAGGCGCGTTGCCACTGAAACGCGGCATAATCCACCAGCAGCTGAGGCACCTCATCTCCATTGAGGATCAGACGGTTCAGCATCAGCGCCAGATCGGTATCGGCAATACACCACTCGCCGAATAAATTTGGATTACCATGAGCCAGCAGAGAAGTCGCGGTATCGATCAGTTTTTGGGCACTGGCCGCACCGTCTTTACTCAGCGCCGGTTTTTTCACCCCGGCAAACACCACATCCGTGGAGCGTTCCACGCGAATCGGCACCAAATCGCTGCGCAGCCACGCCTGGATCTGACGTGCGCGGGCACGTTTTTGCAGATCGTGAGGGTAGATGCGCTCCCACTCAGGTGGTGCGAACCGATCTTCCAGATACTCATCGATCGCCGACGATTCACTCAGCGCGAAGCCATCAATGTCCAGCACCGGTACGCGACGGGTCAGGGCGTAGCCCTGCCACTGGGGTTTCAGATGTTCACCGCCGCCCAGATCCACCGTCTTTAGCGTAAATGACAGTCCTTTTTCGGCCAGCGCCACATACGCGCTCAGAACATAGGGAGAAAAGAAATCTGCATCGGACCATAACGTGATTACGGGCTGGTTCATAACATCCTCATCGGCTGATCGGTTTTCATTCAACATATAATCTCTTTGCCTCGCTGTCACTTGATGAAAACTCACGATTTACAACAACCACCTATACTCATTTTTCATGGCGTCACTATTTTCACTGACAGGAGTTGAGAATGATCGACCTTTATTATGCCCCCACCCCGAACGGCCATAAGATCACCCTCTTTCTTGAGGAAGCCGAACTGGATTACAGGATCATTCGCGTGGATATCAGCAAAGGCGATCAGTTCAGTCCTCTCTTTCTGGCTATATCGCCAAACAATAAAATCCCGGCCATTATTGATAACCATCCTGCCGATGGGGGCAAGCCGTTGAGCCTGTTTGAATCCGGAGAAATATTGCTCTATCTGGCAGAGAAGACAGGCAAATTGCTGAGCGGAGAGTTGCGCGAGCGTCACCACACGCTGCAGTGGCTTTTCTGGCAGACGAGCGGTCTGGGGCCAATGCTCGGACAAAACCACCATTTTACTGCCTACGCGCCGCAGCCGATTCCTTATGCTATCGAACGCTATCAGGTGGAAACCCAGCGGTTATACGGCGTTCTGAACCGTCGGCTGGAGAAAGCACCGTGGCTCGGCGGGGATCATTACAGCATCGCCGACATTGCCTGCTGGCCCTGGGTGAATACCCATGAAAAGCACCGCATTGACCTGGCGTCTTACCCGGCGGTGAACAACTGGTTTGAACGAATCCGCACGCGTCCGGCCACCGAACGCGCCATGCAAAAAATCCAGCAAATTTAAGCCGGTGGCTGGTGTGTGCCGGAGAGGCTCTCATGTATTATGTGAAGGAAATTCTGACACGGAGAAGACCTGCAATGTCACAGCATGACGCTATTATTCGTATAAAAAATTTACGCCTACGCACCTTCATCGGAATCAAAGAGGAAGAGATCGCCAACCGTCAGGATATCGTGATTAATGTGGTTATCCACTACCCGGCTGAGAAAGCGCGGGCCAGCGAAGACATTAATGATGCGCTGAACTACCGCACGATAACCAAAAAAATCATCCAGTACGTGGAAAACAACCGCTTCTCTTTACTGGAAAAATTAACTCAGGATGTGCTCGACATCGCACGCGATCATCACTGGGTCACTTATGCTGAAGTAGAGATCGATAAACTTCACGCCCTGCGTTACGCCGATTCCGTCTCGATGACGTTAAGCTGGCAACGCCAGGCGTAACCCTGGAGGTTGTATGAAGATTTTGCTGACCGGCGGTACCGGCCTGATTGGTCGCCATCTCATTGCGCGTCTGCAGGCGTTGCATCACGACATTACCGTGGTGACGCGCAGTCCAGAGAAAGCGCGACAGGTGCTGGGCGCAGGTATCGACATCTGGAGAAATCTGGCCGAGCAGCAGAATCTGGACGGATTTGACGCCGTCATCAACCTGGCAGGCGAACCGATCGCCGATAAGCGCTGGACGGAAGAGCAAAAACAGCTCCTGTGCAGCAGCCGGTGGACCCTTACCGAGAAGCTGGTTGAGCTTATCCGTAACAGTCATACCCCGCCGTCGGTTCTCATTTCGGGTTCCGCCGTAGGGTATTACGGCGATCTCGGCGAGGTGGTGGTAACGGAAGAAGAGCCGCCCCACAACGAGTTTACCCATAAACTTTGCGCCCAGTGGGAGCGTATCGCCTGTGCTGCGCAAAGCGATCATACCCGCGTCTGCCTGCTCCGCACCGGTGTGGTCCTTGCCCCAAAAGGCGGCATTCTGGCGAAGATGCTCCCCCCTTTCAGGCTCGGTCTTGGCGGGCCAATCGGCAATGGCCGTCAGTATCTGGCGTGGATCCATATCGACGATATGGTCAACGGTATTCTCTGGCTGCTGGATAACGATTTGCGCGGGCCGTTTAATATGGTTGCGCCCTACCCGGTGCGAAACGAACAGTTTGCCCATGCTCTCGGACATGCCCTGCATCGCCCGGCGATTTTGCGCGTGCCTGCTACGGTGATCCGCCTGATGATGGGTGAAGCATCCGTGCTGGTGTTAGGCGGGCAACGGGCCCTGCCAAAACGGCTGGAAGCGGCCGGGTTTGCGTTCCGCTGGTATGACTTAGAAGAGGCGCTGGGGGATGTGGTGAGATAATGTTACAGTGATATGCCATGTTCCGACCAAATGGCATATCTATGGCAACCATTACCACTCCCCGGCTCCACCTCACGCCCTTCGAACCCACTGACTGGCCTTTTTTCCGTGCCCTGCGTGAAGATCGTGCCATCATGCAGTATATGGCCGCTATCGCCCCGGAAAAAGAGACCCGACGCCTGTTTGCCGCACGACTGACGGCAGCGCATGTATTCGTTATCCGCTTACGCGATGAAGAGACCCCGCTGGGCGATATCGGCCTGCAAATCAGCGCTGAAAATCGTGAAGAGGCGGATATCGGCTATACGGTCGTGCCTGCCGTGCAGGGACAGGGCATCGCCAGTGAGGCACTGCGCGCGGTGTGTGACTACGCATTTAACCAGACGGGCGTAAAGGCGATTAACGCATATGTGCTGGCAGACAACGGTGGGTCAGTCCGGGTACTGGAGAAAGCAGGTTTTGTGCGCACGCAGGTGCTGGAAAAAGCGTATGAGATTAACGGTGTGCGGTATGACGACTGGGTGTATCGACTGGAGTGTGGTGCGGTCTGATGCCCACACTCCGGCCCTCTCCCACAGGGAGAGGGGAAAGGCAAAACCTACTTCAAAGATCCCTTCAGGAACTGCTGCAGACGCGGGCTTTGCGGGTTCGCTAACACCTCATCGGGATGCCCCTGCTCTTCGATTTTACCCTGATGCAGGAAGATGACGTGGTTAGAGACGTTCCGGGCAAAGCCCATCTCGTGCGTCACCACCACCATCGTTTTGCCCTCTTCGGCGAGCTTCTGCATGATGCGCAGCACTTCGCCAACGAGTTCCGGGTCCAGCGCGGAGGTCGGTTCGTCGAACAGCAAGACTTCCGGCTCCATCGCCAGCGCGCGGGCAATGGATACACGCTGCTGCTGCCCGCCGGACAGATGTACCGGATACTTCATCTGCTGGCGCTCATCAATACCCACTTTCGCCAGGTATTTCACCGCACGGTCGCGGGCGTCCTGTTTGCTGAGACCCAGCACCTGGATTGGCGCTTCCATTACGTTCTCCAGTACCGTCATATGGCTCCAGAGATTAAAGTGCTGGAAAACCATCGTCAGGCGCGTACGCAACAGACGCAGCTGATTTTTATCCGCCACCTTCAGCTGGCCGTCTTTGTCACGCACCAGATTGATGTTCTGCCCGCTCACCACAATTGAGCCTTCGCTCGGTTTTTCGAGGAAGTTAATGCAGCGCAGGAAAGTACTTTTACCGGAGCCGGATGAGCCGATAATACTGATGACATCGCCCGCGTTTGCCTGCAGCGACACCCCTTTCAGCACTTCATGTTCGCCATAGCGTTTGTGCAGATCAATAACGTTTAATTTGTTCTCAGCCATCATCATTCTCAGTGCGTCGAAGAAGGTTTTATATGCTGCAACCAGCGTTTTTCTGCCTTACGGAACAGGCTAATCAGGACGTATGAAATTATCAAATAAAGCACTGCCGCAATACCGAATGCGGTAAACGGCTGATAGGTTGCCGAGTTAATATCCCGGGCAATCTTCAGTAAGTCCGGCACCGTGGCGGTAAAGGCCAGCGCCGTGGAGTGCAGCATCAGAATCACTTCGTTACTGTACGCCGGTAACGCAATACGCAGCGCCGACGGCAGAATGATGCAACGGTAAAGCTTCACGGAGGAGAAGCCGTACGCACGCGCCGCTTCAATCTCACCGTACGGGACAGAGCGAATCGCCCCTGCGAAAATCTCGGTGGTATAGGCGCAGGTATTGAGCGTCAATGCCAGCACCGTACAGTTCAGACCGCTGCGGAAGAACGCATTGAGCATTTCAGTGCCTTTTACGATCTCAAGCGTGTACATCCCCGAATAGAACACCAGCAGTTGCACGTATAGCGGCGTACCGCGAAACACATAGGTAAACAACCAGATTGGGAACTGGATAAATTTATTGTTCGACACACGACCAATGGCGAGAAATACCGCCAGAATGCCGCCCATCACCACGGAGGAGATCAGAAGCCAGAGCGTAATGGCGACGCCGGTGAAGCGATAGCCATCTGTCCACAGCAGCGATTTCCAGTATTCCTGAATAATCTCAATCACAGATCAGCCCTCTTCACACCCACGGAGTAGCGACGTTCGAGCAGAAGCAGCACACCATTGGAGGCGGTCGTAAAGACCAGATAGATTACGCCACATACCACCGCAAAGTAGAACGGCTCCCAGGTGCTTTTGCCGGCAAGCTGGGTCGCTTTCACCACATCTTCCAGGCCAAGCAGAGAGACCAGCGCGGTTGCCTTAAGAATAACCTGCCAGTTGTTACCGATACCTGGAAGCGCATAGCGCATCATGGCCGGGAACATGATTCGACGAAACGTCTGTGAGGAGGTGAAACCGAATGCGGTTGCCGCTTCAATGTGGCCTTTCGGCACAGCCATATACGCGCCGCGGAAGGTTTCGGTGAAGTAGGCCCCGTAGATAAAACCGAGTGTAATGATACCGGCCACCATCGGGTCGATATCGATTTGTCCCATACCCATTGCGTCCGTCACGCTGTTAAGCGCAATCTGCAGACCGTAAAAGATCAGAAGCATCAGCACCAGATCGGGAACACCGCGAATCAGCGTCGTATAGCCTTCAAAAATCAGCGCCAGCGGCTTGTTAGCCGAAAGCTTCGCCCCTGCGCCCGCCAGACCTATCAGCACCGCCAGCACCACGGAACTGAGAGCCAGCTCAAGGGTGACAAGCGCGCCCTGTAAAATAACGCCAGAAAATCCGTACAGCATACCGCGAGCCCTGTCGTATCGTGAGTGGTGGAACCGTGTCTTTTCCCCTCCCACAGTGGGAGGGGCTGCACGTTATTTGACGGGGCGATTAGCCGCCGTAAACATTGAAATCGAAGTATTTTTTCGCAATTTTCTCGTACGTGCCGTCAGCGCGCATTTCGGCAAAGGCTTTGTTCAGCGCTTCACGCAGTTCGTTGTCTTCCTTGCGCAGGCCCATACCGGTGCCTACACCAAACAACTTCACATCCTTGATGGATGGACCGCCAAACTTATAGTCTTTGCCGACCGGCTGCTTCAGGAAGCCTTCGCTCGCCGCGACTTCATCCTGGAATGCCGCGTCAATGCGGCCTGCCGTCAGGTCAGCGTAGATATTTTCCTGTCCCTGATAAGAGACGATTTCAATCCCTTTCGGCGC
This sequence comes from Enterobacter sp. PTB, assembly GCF_051130085.1. Classification (NCBI taxonomy): domain Bacteria; kingdom Pseudomonadati; phylum Pseudomonadota; class Gammaproteobacteria; order Enterobacterales; family Enterobacteriaceae; genus Enterobacter; species Enterobacter sp. PTB. Next base: position 59,197 of record NZ_JBDKEE010000013.1, on the reverse strand, counting down.
CCAGTGTTCATTACCGTAGGTTTCCTGAGTAGTCCCCTGCAGCACGCCCACGCGTTTGCCTTTCAGCGACTCGAGAGTGGGCTGAATGTCGGAAGATTTGGCGACGACCAGACGTGAATCTGCCGCGTAGAGTTTGTCCGTGAAAGCAATCTCCTGCTGGCGTTTTTCAGTGATGGAGAGCGAGGACATAATTACGTCGATTTTTTTCGCTTTCAGCGACGGGATCAGCGCGTCCAGTGGGTTCTCAACGTAGGTACACTGCGCTTTGATGCGTTTGCACAGTTCGTTGGCCAGATCGATGTCAAAACCAACCAATTCACCTTTAGAATTCTTCGATTCGAACGGTGCATAGGTAGGATCGGTACCGATTCGAATTTTCTGCGGAATTGCTGCGAATGCCGCGGTGGCGCTGGAAAAGGCCAGCACCAGAGAAAGTGACAATACTAGTTTTTTCATATCTGTCCTCAACAAACTGTCTACATACGGGATTTTTACGACGACGGGGTGGTGCTAATGTGCCATCAATCCCCTCCGTCAGGCAAAGAATAATGCCTTTGAGCCGGGATTTTTTGCATTATAAATGCGTAAGTATGCACACAGCGATCCAATACAGTGCATTAATTGCACCATATTGGATCATCCCGCCAGTCAATGCACCTCAGCAGTGCATTGCCGTCAGGTATTAGTCACCGTAGACGTTGAAGTCGAAGTATTTCTTCGCCAGTTTGTCGTAGGTACCGTCTTTACGCAGCTCAGCAAACGCTTTGTCGAAGGCGGCTTTCAGCTCGGTATCGTCCTTACGCAGGCCGATACCCGTACCGTCACCAAAGTACTTTTTGTCTTTCACGGACGGGCCAGCAAAAGCGTACTCTTTGCCCGCTGGCTGTTTCAGGAAGCCTTCGCTCGCGGCGACTTCATCCTGGAATGCCGCATCCAGACGGCCTGCCGCCAGGTCAGAGTAGATCAGATCCTGGTTCTGGTACGCCACTACGTCGACGCCCTTCTCACGCCAGTTCGCATTGGCAAACCCTTCCTGCGTTGAGCCTTGAAGCACGCCGACATGCTTACCTTTCAGCGAGTTGATGGTGGGTTGAATCGGGGAGCCTTTAGCGGCAATCAGACGTGAATCTGCAGCGTAAAGCTTGTCAGAGAAGGCAATCTCCTGCTGACGTTTTTCGGTGATAGAGAGAGAAGAGATAATGGCGTCGATTTTCTTGGCTTTCAGCGACGGGATTAACGCATCAAAGTCGCTGCCCACCCATGTGCATTTCACCGCAATGCGTTTGCACATTTCATTTCCCAGATCGATATCAAACCCAACGAAATCGCCTTTCGCATCCTTGGAAGAGAATGGCGCGTAGGTTGCGTCTGTACCGATACGAACTGTCTGTGGAAGCGCTGCGTAGCTACCTGCTGCCGCACTTAACCCCACCAGCAAAGACAGAGCCAGAACCGTCTTCTTCATACATTTACCCTCAAGTACCGTGATTTTATTATGTATTGTGTTGTGTGTTGTGTTGCAGGCTTCTCTTGCAGGTCTTATGCCACATTGCCGTCTGGTGAAAAGTTCGACGTTAAATATGTTAATAAAACGTTGCGATATTGCCTTAATGGTGAAAGATAGCAGGTCTGCCGAACGAACCGGAAAGAGAAAAAGGGAAAAAGCGAATTAAATGTCGAGGATATGATCGCCGTTGCATAATTGCCCTGAAACAGGGCACGTTATCTTTTCATGCACGCTGTGAGTGCACAGATTCAGGCACCCTGCCAGCGGGTGAAGAGGTCTTCGGGCAGGTCGATATCAAACTGATCGAGAACGCGGTTAACCGTCTGATTAATCACATCATCCAGTGAAACGGGCCGGTGATAGAACGCCGGTACCGGTGGCATGATCACCGCGCCGAGTTCAGCAGCCTGAGTCATCAAACGCAGATGTCCCAGGTGCAGCGGCGTTTCCCGCACGCAGAGAACCAGAGGACGACGCTCCTTCAGCACCACGTCCGCGGCGCGTGTCACCAGCGTGTCGGTATAGCTGTTTACAATGCCGGAGAGCGTTTTAATGGAACAAGGCAGGATAACCATGCCCGCCGTTTTAAACGAGCCAGAGGAGATGCTGGCGGCGATATCGCGGGCATCGTGAACCACATCCGCCAGCGCCTGGACATCACGCAGTGAGAGGTCGGTTTCAAGAGAGAGGGTCTGACGTGCCGCCTGGCTCATGACCAGATGCGTTTCCACTTCTGCCACGTCGCGCAGCACCTGTAACAGACGTACGCCGTAAATCGCGCCACTGGCACCACTGAGCCCAACAATGAGTCGTTTCATGATTTTCGCCCTAACTGATTTCAGGGCAGACTGTGCAGGATTTTGCGGGGAGTTGCAAGTGAGGGCAAATGCCCTCACTTGCACAGACATCAACCTTCGTTGTGCATCTCTAAACTTTCGAGATCGTTTTGCAGCTGGACGGCCTTCGCATCGTCGTTGCGCAGCGAATCAAGGTAGTCGAGGTACTGCTGGTCAACGTCTTTCGTCACGTAGACGCCATTAAACACGGAGCATTCGAACTGCTGAATATCCGGGTTCTCAGCGCGTACTGCGTCGATAAGATCGTTCAGATCCTGGAAAATCAGGCCGTCGGCACCGATGATCTGACGAATTTCGTCCACTTCACGACCGTGAGCGATCAGCTCGTTGGCGGTTGGCATATCGATGCCGTACACGTTCGGGAAACGAATTTCCGGTGCGGCTGAGGCCAGATACACTTTCTTCGCACCCGCTTCGCGCGCCATCTCAATAATCTGTTCTGAGGTGGTGCCACGAACGATGGAGTCATCCACCAGCAGGACGTTTTTATCGCGGAACTCAGCGCGGTTTGCGTTCAGTTTACGACGCACGGACTTACGGCGCAGCTGCTGACCCGGCATGATAAAGGTACGACCAACGTAGCGGTTTTTCACAAACCCCTGACGGTATGGCTTGTCCAGAATGCGGGCGATTTCCAGAGCGATATCGCAGGACGTTTCCGGAATAGGAATAACGACGTCGATATCCAGATCGTCCCATTCGCGGGCAATCTTCTCGCCAAGTTTTGTCCCCATGTTCACGCGCGCGCTGTAAACGGAAATCTTGTCGATAAACGAGTCCGGACGGGCGAAGTAAACATATTCAAACAGGCACGGATTGCTCACCGGGTTGTCAGCACACTGGCGGGTGAACAGCTGGCCCTTCTCAGTGATATAGACCGCTTCGCCAGGCGCAACATCACGCAGGAACTCGAAGCCCAGGGTATCCAGCGCCACGCTTTCAGAGGCAACCATGTATTCGGTACGACCATCACCGAGATCGCGCTTACCGAGCACCAGCGGGCGGATGCCGTTTGGATCGCGGAAAGCAACCATCCCGTGGCCGATAATCATCGCCACGCAGGCATACGCACCACGGATCTGGCGGTTAGTCGCGGCAACGGCGGCAAAAATGTTGTCTGCTTCCAGCGGGTAGTGACGGAAGTTATCCAGCTCGCTGGCAAAGATATTGAGCAGAATTTCAGAATCAGAGGTGGTGTTAATGTGGCGACGTTTCTCTTCGAACAACTTCTTACGCAGCTCGTGCGCGTTGGTCAGGTTGCCATTGTGGGCAAGCGTGATGCCATACGGTGAGTTGACGTAGAAAGGCTGAGCCTCAGAGGCGCTGGAACTGCCAGCAGTAGGATAACGAACGTGACCGATCCCCATATTACCTTGCAGACGCTGCATATGGCGGGCTTCAAACACATCATTTACCAGACCATTCGCCTTACGTAAACGGAAGCAGTTGTTTGCATCAATGGTGATGATACCCGCAGCATCCTGCCCACGGTGCTGAAGCACCGTTAACGCGTCATAAATCGACTGGTTTACCGGCATGAAACCGGCGATACCGACAATACCGCACATTCGTCTTTTCCTCGTTAAGCCACATCTCAGAGCGCATTACGCTCTGGGCAAGAAACTCGACGAGCTTTGCAGATAGTCAAAGAACCATCTGATGATGAAACTGAACTCAGGAATGAGCTGCGATTTTTGCCAGTCTTCACTTTTGGAGAACCCGGTAAAGGTATCCAGGAAGAACAGGATCGCGGCCACAATCAGCACGCCTCGTAGTGCGCCGAAACAGATCCCGAGTACCCTGTCTGTTCCTGACAGACCGGTTTTCTCGACCAGCTGACCTATCACGTAATTTACGATAGCGCCGACAATCAGCGTCGCGATAAACAGCACCGCGATAGCGATTCCATTTCGGACCAGTTCATCTTCAAAGCCCGTGAACCAGACAGACAGGTAAGTGTAGTAATGACTGGCAACAAAGAAAGCACAACCCCAGGTTACCAGCGATAACGCTTCACGAACAAAGCCACGGATCAGGCTAACCAGACAGGAAAAACCAATCACCGCAATGATGGCGTAATCAATCCAGACCATATGTGTCCCACGATTTAACGCCCTGTCATCCAGTTCGGGGCGAATTCTAACAGAAAAAGAAAACGTTTGCGTAGGGATTTCCTTCCCACGCGTAAATAAAAAAGGCGCTGAAAAAATGTTCAACGCCGTGGCTTTTTACGTCTCTGTGGACGTCTGCCGTCACTCTTCCCCCCACCCTCTCCTCATAGAAAGGATAAGGGTGAGGGAGGGGTTAGTTCGCGCTGTAGCTCATCACCACACCGCTCAGGCCCGAGATCTGCTTCAGCTCACCCAGCGATCCTTTAAGCTTATCTTTGGACGCTTCTGGCCCCACGAGAATACGGGTAATTTTACCCTGTACCGGCGTGGAAGGTGAAGTGTAAACACGATATCCCGCACTGCGCAGTTTACCCACCACCTCATTGACCTTATCGGCATTTTTCAGCGCACCCAGCTGCACGACGTAGGCTTTGCCCGTCGGTGCGGCTTCCTGCTGAGCCGGTTTCGCCGGAGGCGGTGTCTCAGTCGCTGCGGCAAGCTGTTCGCTCGTTTTATCACGCTGCGGTTTCGGCTGCGTTTTTTCGACCGGCTTCGGTTTCTCAGCCGGTTTAGGCTGCACGACCGGAACCGGTACAGGATCGATATCGTTGGTGTTGCTCGCCGCCAGACGAGACGGATCAAGAGACGGCGCAGCCGCATCGCCCGCGCGAACCTCTTCCGCTGCGCCTTCCGGCGGCTGAGCAGGAAGGGCCTGTGTCGCCGCAGGCAGCATATCCGGCTCGTCGCGATCGCCCGGTTTCGGTACCAGTGGAATGGCTGCAAACTCATCCTGATAGTGCTTTTTCTGCCCGTCGAGCAGGCCCGGGAGAATAATGACTCCCAGCGCCACCAGCACTATTGTTCCTGCTAAACGGTTCTGAAACTTACTCGCCACCGGTTCTCCCCGCGTCCATCACTTCCATGACATGTGCCACCGTGTGGAACGAACCACACACCAGCACGGTATCTTCTGGTTTAGCATCCGCCATCGCGGCATGCCAGGCCTGAGCCACGCTATTATAGATTGCGCCTTTGCCGAGATGTTCCATCAACTGCTCAGCGGTCGCCCCGCGTGGCCCCTCCAGAGGAGCACAATACCAGCTATCGACCACACTCTCCATGCAGGCCAGCGTACCGCCAATATCTTTATCATGAAGCATACCGATAACCGCCAGCACGCGCCCGGTTTTTGGTAACGATTTGAGACGTCCCGCGAGATACGCCGCGGCATGCGGGTTATGCGCCACATCAAGGATCAGGCGCGGTGACTCGCTGACAATCTGGAAACGCCCGGGCAGGATCGCCCGCTCAATGCCCTCGCGAATCGCCTGCTCGCTCACCGCCAGACCGCTTGCGCGCAGTGCCGCCAGCGCGGTTGCCGCGTTAGGCTGCGGCACCTGCGGCAATGGCAGGTTGTCCAGTGCGCCCTGCGCATCGCTAAAGCGCCAGCCGTCTGCCTGAACCTCATACTGCCACTCTACGCCACGGCGCAGCAGACGCGCTCCCGTCTCATTCGCCACCTCTGCAATGGTGTGCGGCATATCCGGCTCGCCGACCACGGCAGGTTTATTCGCCCGGAAAATCCCGGCTTTCTCGCGACCAATGCTTTCGCGATCCGGCCCCAGCCAGTCGGTATGATCCAGCGCAATGCTGGTCACGACGGCCACATCCGCATTCACCATGTTGGTGGCATCAAGACGCCCGCCGAGGCCGACTTCCAGAATCACCACGTCCAGCTGCGCCTGCTTAAACAACCACAGTGCCGACAGGGTGCCGTATTCAAAATAGGTTAATGAAATTTCACCGCGCGCAGCTTCAATTTCCGCGAAAGAGGCGGTATGCGCTGATTCCGGCAGCTCGCGATTTTGCACACGCACCCGCTCGGTATACCGCACGAGGTGTGGAGAGCTGTAAACGCCAACCTTATAGCCTGCTGCCATCAGGACAGATTCCAGCGTGCGGCACGTCGTGCCTTTACCGTTCGTTCCGGCAACGGTGAACACAAACGGCGCTGGTTTCAGTACGTCGAGACGCGCGGCAACCTGGCTTACGCGCTCAAGCCCCATATCGATGGTTTTACTGTGCAGGTTTTCCAGATAAGAAAGCCACGCGGCCAGGGGCGACGTGGCTTGGGGAATGCTTTTATTTTCCATGATGCCCGGTCATTAACAGTTGAGAAAGCAAAAGGGCAGCGCCATCCGGCCCTGCCCTTTTCAGTTATCAGGCCTCGGGTTCCTGATCCGGTACCACCACGCCTTCGCGCGGCTCATCCGGGTTCGGCGCTGGCAGATTCATCAGCTTCGCCAGGATGCTTGCCAGTTTCAGACGCATCTCTGGACGGCGGACGATCATGTCGATAGCGCCTTTCTCGATGAGGAACTCACTGCGCTGGAAGCCCGGCGGCAGTTTTTCACGTACGGTCTGTTCGATAACGCGTGGACCCGCAAAACCGATCAGCGCTTTCGGCTCAGCGATGTTCAGATCGCCCAGCATAGCAAAGCTTGCGGAAACGCCACCCATCGTCGGGTCGGTCAGCACGGAGATGTACGGCAAACCGCGCTCCTGCATTTTCGCCAGCGCAGCAGAGGTTTTCGCCATCTGCATCAGCGACATCAGCGCTTCCTGCATACGTGCACCACCGGAAGCGGAGAAGCAGATCAGCGGGCAGTTGTCTTCCAGCGCCTGCTCAACGGCACGCACGAAGCGCGCACCCACGACAGAGCCCATTGAGCCACCCATAAAGGAGAACTCAAACGCGGCAGCCACCACCGGCATCGTGTGCAGGGTGCCTTTCATGACGATCAGCGCGTCTTTCTCGCCGGTCTCTTTCTGTGCAGAGGCCAGACGGTCTTTGTATTTTTTGGAATCACGGAACTTCAGCACGTCTTTTGGCTCAAGCTCGCTACCCAGTTCTACCAGAGAACCTTCGTCCAGCAGGCTATGCAGGCGATTACGCGCCGTCATACGCATGTGGTGGTCACACTTCGGACACACTTCAAGATTGCGTTCCAGCTCTGCGCGGTACAGAACCTGGCCGCAGCTATCACACTTCGTCCATACCCCTTCAGGAATGCTCGCTTTACGAGTCGGGGTTATGTTGCTTTTAATTCGTTCAATCCAGCTCATTGATAACCTTTCTGCCTGAACCTGGTCGTATGCCAGTTTTGCTATAAGAGGCGAATAATGCCATTTTTGCCTCCAACAGACCATGAATGTTGCACATTAAAACATAACAGCCCGAAACTTTGGATAAAAAAGTGGTCGAACCGCCAGTATGCATTTACTTCGCTTGCTTTGCTGCCGCACGTCGGTGACGGATAATCTCAATAACCCCAGGCAGTACCGAAAGCACAATAATCGCTACAATCAGCAACTTAAGGTTTTCCTGGACCACCGGGAGATCGCCAAACAGGTAGCCGGCATAGGTAAACAGCAACACCCACAGCAGCGCGCCAACAACGTTATATGCCGCAAAGTGACGATAGGACATATGCCCCATTCCTGCCACAAACGGTGCAAATGTACGCACAATAGGCACAAAACGGGCAAGGATAATGGTTTTACCGCCATGACGTTCATAGAACGCATGGGTTTTGTCGAGATAGCTGCGACGGAAAATTTTCGAGTCCGGATTGCTGAAAAGCCGCTCACCAAACACCCGTCCAATCGTGTAGTTCACCGCATCACCAATAATCGCGGCGATAACCATCAACACAACCATCAGATGCACATTCAAATCGTTAGTCGGTAACGCGGATAACGCGCCGGCCACGAACAGCAGTGAATCCCCCGGCAGGAACGGGGTGACAACCAGACCGGTTTCACAGAACAGAATGAGGAACAGAATAGCGTAAACCCAGACGCCGTACTGCGCGACCAGCTCCGCCAGGTGAACATCAATATGCAGGATGAAATCAATCAAAAAACGTATTACGTCCATTTTGTCTAAGCCTTAATTGCACCTTTGATTAGTCCGCTAAAAACAGCGGGCCCATTGGCGGTTTCGGCAGGTCAAACCGATCCGGATAGTCTACCGAGACCAGATACAGCCCTTCCGCTTTCGCCGTGGCTGCCGCAAGCGTTCTGTCCTTCGCTGCCAGCAGTTCTGCAATCCAGCTCTCCGGCTGGTGTCCGGCACCCACTTCCATCAGGCTGCCCACAATATTCCGCACCATATGATGTACAAAGGCATTGGCTTTGATATCCACCACCACATACGCGCCATAACGGCTGACGTTTATGTGCATGACATTACGCCACGGCGTACGGGACTGGCACTGCACCGCACGGAACGAGGTAAAGTCATTTTCACCAATCAGACACTGCGCCGCACGATGCATACGTTCAGCATCAAGCGGTTCATAAAAATGCGTCACGCCCTGGCTTAACACCGCCGGACGCAGACGCTGATTGTAGATGACATAGCGGTAACGGCGCGCGGTGGCGCTGAAACGCGCATGAAAATCATCGGGAACATCTTTAACCCAACGAACCGCAATGTCTCCAGGTAAATTCGCATTCACCCCCAGCGTCCATGCGGCGTCCTTTCGCACAGCGGTGGTTTCAAAATGAACCACCTGCCCCGTGCCGTGAACGCCGGCATCCGTACGCCCGGCACAGAAAACGCTTATCGGTTCGTTCGCCACCTGAGAGAGCGCTTTTTCCAGTTTTTCCTGGACGCTGCGCACCTCATTTTGACGCTGCCAGCCATAATACTTACTGCCATCGTACTCAATACCGAGGGCAATTTTATGAACAGGCTTGTGATCCACTTCTGACATCAGTACAGGTACTCCTGCACGAGTTTCTCCGCAATTTTCACCGCCATCAGCGCGCCGCCAAAGCGAACGTTATCGGCAACTGACCAGAACTGGATCTGCTCAGGCATTCCGTAATCGTTACGCACGCAGCCAACAGACAGATGTGCACTACCGGTCGCATCACCAACCTGCGTCGGGAACTCACTCTCTTCGGAGAGGGCGATATCCTCACCGCGACCAAACGCGTCACGCGCTTCTTCTGCGGCGAGCGGGCGCAGCGCTTCAAAACCGACCATCTGCGCGTGGCCGTAGAAGACAGGAGACTGCACGCAGCTGGCAGAGATCATCAGGCCGTCATCCTGCAGGATTTTGCGGACTTCATCGACAATACGGCGCTCTTCGCGCACGCTGCCTTCGCGATCCGGCAGCAGTGGCAGCATGTTAAACGCCAGCTGGCGACCAAAATAGTCGTCTTCATCAATCGGAACGCCGCTCAGCAATTTCGCGCTCTGCCCGGCCAGCGCGTTAACCGCTTGCTTGCCGTTGGCAGACGCAGACAGCAGGCTGGTGACAAAGATACGCGACAGGCCGCCTTCGTCGATCAGCGGTTTCAGCGCGGTAAGCAGCTGACTGGTCAGGCTGTTCGGTACGGCGATAACGTTGCGGTTACGGTAGTCTGCCAGCACAAACGGGTTCACATCCGGCACCACCAGCGGCACATCCGGCTCAAGCGCGAACAGGCCGCTTAAATCAATCACCAGACAACCCGAGTTGGTGGCCTCTTCAATGTAAGACGCCGTAGCCTCAGCACCGGCTGCAAAAAACGCCAGCTGCGCCTGAGTCCAGTCGAACCCGGCCGCATCCTGAACCATGACAGATTTGCCGCCAAAACGCAGATGTTCACCCGCGCTATCTGTACGCGCCAGCGCATAGATATCACCCACCGGGAACTGACGCTCAGCAAGGGTTTCGAGCAGGGCTTCACCCACGGCACCCGTGGCACCTAAAATGGCAATGTTCCAGCCTTCAGACATGGTGGTTTACTCCAGAAATAAAAAAGCGTCCCTGTCGGAGTATCCAACAGGGAGCATTAAGAAGACATTAATGTGCCGGGTGATGAACGGCGTTAAAACCCAGTTTATGCAGCTGCGTCGCAGCCGTTGCGTCGTCGCAAATCACATACAGGGAAGACCACTCGCGGCGCTCAACATAGTTCTTGCGCAGCTTATCAAACTCACCCGGAATACCCGCCACTTTACGCAGCAGCGCGTCATCGCGGCGCACATCATACACCAAATGGACCAGTCGTTTCAGCGTTGCCTGATCGAGTGGTCCGTGCAGGGTAATGCGGCCAAATTCAGGCGCAGGCAGTAAGGTATCCAGCGCCACCTGCTGTGGATGGCCGATAAAGGCGCTATAGGCCTCAAAGACCTGCGTCGTGCCGCGGGCTTTTCCTTCAAGGGTATAACCGGCAATATGCGCCGTTGCGACGTCCACCTTGTTAAGCAGCGCAACGTTAAGCTCAGGCTCCGGCTCCCAGACGTCCAGCACCACGCTAAGCGCTTGCCCCTCTTCCAGACATTTCAGCAGCGCAAGGTTATCGACCACCGGACCCCGGCAGGCATTTATCAGAATAGTGCCAGGCTTCAGACGACGGATCAGGGCTTCATCAGCAAGGTGCAGCGACTTATAAGGCCCCTCTTTAAACAGCGGCGTATGGAAAGTGATCACATCGCACTGTGCAACCAGTTCATCCAGCGAACGGAAGTCGCCTTCATCACCGTTGTCTTTACGCGGCGGATCGCACAGCAGGGTGCGAATGCCTAACGCCTCAAGACGTTTATGCAGGCGCCCACCCACGTTGCCCACACCAACAATCCCGACGGTACGGTCCTGCAACGCAAAACCGTCGCGCTCTGCCAGCATCAGCAGGGAGGAGAAGACATATTCCACGACCGCAATGGCGTTGCAGCCCGGCGCGGCTGAAAAACCGATCCCCGCCTGCTTAAGCCATTTATCATCCACATGATCCGTCCCTGCCGTTGCGGTCCCGACAAATTTCACCGCTTTGCCGGAGAGCAACGCCTCATTTACTTTGGTTACCGAGCGCACCATCAGCGCGTCTGCATCATCCAGCTCGTTTACCGGGATCGGCCGACCCGGGACAGCCTTAACGTTGCCGAGGCGGCTAAAGAGCTCGCGGGCATAAGGCATATTTTCATCAACGAGGATTTTCACGTCTGAGTACCTGTTTGAGAGGAAGAAAACCCGTCAAGTGTGCCATAATCTGGCCGCCAGGCATATACGTCTGCCAGGTTTACGCTGAGTTTTGACTTTAAGGATTTTTGACGATGCAGCCCATTTCAGGTACGCCGCCGCGCCCTCCGGGTGAAGGCCCTGTTACGCCAAACGTTGCAGGCGAACAACCGCTATCCACACAACAGCGCACCGTGCTGGAGCGACTGATCACGCGTCTGATCGCGCTGACGTCGCAGCAAAACGCGGAAGTCTGGGCTGGGGTAAAGCACGATTTAGGTGTCAGGAACGACGCACCTTTGCAGTCGCGCCATTTCCCTGCTGCCGAGCAAAACCTGAACCAGCGGATTGATACTGCACAGCAGAATCACAGCACACGCCAGATTGTCTCGCAGCTGACCGAGCTGTTGGGCCAGGGAAATAACCGCCAGGCGGTGAGTGATTTTATTCGCCAGCAGTTTGGTCAGACCGCCCTGAGCCAGCTGACCCCGGAACAGCTCAAAACCGTACTGACGCTGCTGCAAACCAATCAGCTGTCAATTCCACAGCCTCAGCAACGCCCTGCGACCGAGCGTCCGCTGCTGCCTGCCGAGCACAACACGCTCAAGCAGATGGTGACCAAGCTGGCCGCCGCCACCGGCGAACCGACGAAGCTTATCTGGCAATCAATGCTGGAACTCTCCGGCGTAAAAGCGGGCGAGCTGATCCCGGCGAAACAGTTTACGCATCTGGTGACCTGGCTACAGGCGCGTCAGACGCTCAGCACCCAGACCGCTCCAACCCTGCACACGGTTCAGGCGGCACTTAAGCAGCCGCTGGAGCCGAACGAATTTGACGCCATTCGTGATTACGCCCAGCAAACCTGGCAGGCCACACCGCAAACGGTACTGACCACCGCGCAGGTGCAGGATGTGCTCAACCAGATTTTCGTTCGCCGCGCCGAACGCGAAGGGGGCGTGACGGAAGCACGAAACATTCAGCCAATCTACAATCCGCTGTTTGCGCCAGTGGTGGAAACGTTCAGAACCCTCTCTGCCCGTCCAGGGTTGATGTTTATTGCGTTAATGATTGCACTGGCGATTTTCTGGCTGGTCGCATAACGGTTTCGCCCGGTGGCGCTACGCCTGCCGGGCCGACAGCACACCGGGGAAGGCTTGCCGCCCCGGCACTTAACCGCTAAGACTGCCGAAACGCCACCAGCGTCACCACAATGCCCATAACCGCTGCAACCGCGCCCGCCAGGAAAACAGACGGATACCCGAACGACGTTGCTAACAGACCTGCCAGCGGCCCGGTTACCCCGTATGAGATATCCTGAAACGCCGCATAGCCGCCAAGCGCCGTGCCACGCACCTGCGGGGCGACACGTTTTACCACCTCCACACCCAGCGCCGGGAAAATAAGCGAGCATCCGCAGCCGGTCAACGCCGCGCCTAACAACGCTACGGACGCAACGGGTGCATTCCACAGTAACAGCAAACCCAGGGTTTCAATCACCAGTGATGCCACTGCAACCTTCACGCCACCAAAACGATCCGGCATCCAGCCGAACAGCACGCGCATTAAGACAAATGCGCCACCAAAGGCGGTTAGCGTAAAACCTGCCATCGCCCAGCCGCGGCTCATAAAGTAGAGCGAGACGAACGTACCGATTACCGCAAAACCGACACCCTGCAGGGCCAGGCCAAGGCCCGGCTGCCAGATTTGACCCACCACGCTCCACAAAGACGGGCGCTCCCCTTTATGGGCAGGGACTTTACGCACCGGACCGTTGAATGCCCATGCCAGCAGCGGCAGCATCAGGGTGGTCGCTGCCAGCGCGGCAAAGCCAAAGTGGCTGTGGATAAGCAACCCGAGCGGGGCGCCTGCGGCAAGCGCGCCATAAATGGCCATGCCATTCCAGGACATGACTTTGCCGGAGCGTGCAGGCCCCACCAGTCCCATACCCCATGTCAGCGTACCGGTCAGGAGCTGGCTTTCACCAAAGCCCAGGATTAAACGCCCCACGATCAGCAGCGCAAATTTATACGCAGCGTCAACCGGCAGGAGAGCGGCCAGCAGCCATGCACCTCCCGCCAGACCACAGGCAAACATGCCCTGTAACGCCGAGCGTTTTGCCCCGTGCTGATCCGCCAGACGTCCGGCATAACCGCGGGTTAATACCGTAGCCAGGAACTGAATACCCACAGCGACGCCGACCATGGTGTTGCCATAGCCCAGCTCCTGATGAACAAACAGCGGGATCACCGGCAGCGGCAGGCCGACGGTCATATAGGTCAGGAACACCGCAAACGCGATGCGAAACAGCGAGACGTTCGCTGAAGAGGTTGTTTCTGTTTCAGTGACTGCAGTCATGCTTTACTCCGAAATGAAGAGTAAGGCGGGGAAAAACCACGCCCCCTCTTCCTGATAACCAGGATTTAGGTGCGTTGGTTGACGTTGAACGCTTACGCATTATCGTGAGGATAATGTTGAGGTAGGAAGTTTGCCTGCGAGATCAGCCGCTTGTCAATGCATAAAAAAAGGGAGCCGTCAGGCTCCCCTTTTGAATCAGTCAGAACTTATGCGTTGTACTTACGCATCACCAGCGTGGCGTTAGTACCGCCGAAACCGAAGCTGTTGGACATGACGGTAGTCAGTGTCGCTTCTTTTGGCTGGGTCACGATGTTCAGACCTGCGGCCTGCTCGTCCATTTCGTCAATGTTGATGCTTGGGGCGATAAAACCATTTTCCAGCATCAGCAGAGAGTAGATCGCTTCCTGAACGCCAGCAGCACCCAGAGAGTGACCGGTCATGGCTTTGGTCGCGGAGATAGCCGGGCTGTTGTCGCCGAACACTTCACGGATCGCACCCAGCTCTTTCACGTCGCCTACCGGAGTAGAGGTACCGTGGGAGTTCAGGTAGTCGATTGGTGTGTCAACGCCGTGCATAGCCATCTTCATGCAGCGCACTGCGCCTTCACCGGATGGAGCCACCATGTCAGCGCCGTCAGACGTTGCACCGTAGCCCACGATCTCAGCGTAGATGTGCGCACCACGCGCCAGCGCGTGCTCCAGCTCTTCAACCACAACCATACCGCCGCCGCCTGCGATAACGAAACCGTCACGGTGCGCATCATAGGTACGGGATGCTTTATCCGGAGTTTCGTTATATTTGGTGGACAGTGCCCCCATTGCGTCGAATTCACAGGCCATTTCCCAGCCCAGTTCTTCGCCGCCGCCAGCAAACACGATATCCTGTTTACCCAGCTGGATCTGCTCAACCGCATTACCGATGCAGTGTGCGGAGGTCGCACAGGCAGAGCTGATGGAGTAGTTAACGCCGTGGATTTTGAACGGGGTCGCCAGGCAAGCGGAAACCGCTGAACCCATAGCTTTAGTCACAACATAAGGACCTACCGCTTTCAGACCACGTGGGCTACGCATTGCGTCGGCACCAAAGACCTGCGCTTTAGATGAGCCACCGGAACCGGCGATCAGACCTACGCGTGGGTTGTTCTGGTAAACTTCCGCGCTCAGACCCGCATCCGCAATCGCTTCCTGCATGGAGAGATAAGCATAAATAGAGGCATCGTTCATGAAACGAACCACTTTACGGTCAATCAAACCGGTGGTGTCCAGTTTGACGTTACCCCATACGTGGCTACGCATACCTGAATCTTTAAACTCTTCAGAGAAAGTGATCCCGGAGCGTCCTTCACGCAGAGATGCCAGGACTTCCTGCTGGTTATTACCGATGCTGGAAACGATGCCCAGGCCAGTAATCACTGCACGTTTCATTCAATACCTCTGTAAGTCGCACTATATTAAGTTTCGAGTCGCACAATAGCGTACACTTGTACGCCGAACAAGTCCGATCAGACATTTTCTGCGGAAATTTGCACCGATGGACGCACATCGTTAAGATCGTGTCACTGCCTGTCAGACGAGTAACTTACGTGAAACAAAACGCTATACAACCCGCCAACCTCGAATTCAACGCTGAGGGTACACCTGTTTCCCGAGATTTTGATGACGTCTACTTTTCTAATGATAACGGACTGGAAGAAACCCGCTATGTTTTCCTCGACGGAAACCAGTTAAATGCCCGTTTCCCCACGCATCCGCGCAGTCTGTTCGTGGTCGCTGAGAGCGGGTTTGGTACCGGTCTGAATTTTCTCACCCTCTGGCAGATGTTCGATCAGTTTCACGCTGCTCACCCTGACGCTACACTGCAAAGATTACATTTCATCAGTTTTGAAAAATTTCCGCTCACCGCGCATGACCTTCGTCTCGCCCATCAGCACTGGCCGGAACTTGCGCCATGGGCGGAGCAGCTTCAGGCGCAGTGGCCGCCGCACCTCGGCGGCTGTCATCGTCTGCTGCTGGACGGCGGGCGCGTCACGCTGGATCTGTGGCTCGGCGACATCAATGAACTGACCGATAAGCTTGATGATTCAATGAATCAGAAAGTGGACGCATGGTTCCTTGATGGTTTTGCCCCCGCCAAGAATCCGGACATGTGGAGCCAGCATCTGTTTAACGCAATGGCACGCCTGGCGCGTCCCGGCGCAACGCTCGCGACCTTCACCTCGGCAGGCTTTGTCCGCCGCGGATTGCAGGAGGCCGGCTTTACCATGCAAAAGACCAAAGGTTTTGGTCGCAAGCGCGACATGCTGGTCGGAAGAATGGATCAGACGCTGGAGATCCCCGCTCAGACGCCCTGGTTTTCACGCAGCGCCAGCACTTCACGAGAGGTAGCAATTGTCGGCGGCGGGATTGCCAGCGCCCTGCTTTCGCTCGCGCTTTTACACCGTGGCTGGCAGGTAACGCTCTACTGCGCCGACGACGCGCCGGCAAAAGGCGCTTCCGGCAACCGCCAGGGGGCACTCTACCCACTGTTAAGCGCTCACGATCCGGCGCTGAGCCAGTTTTTCCCGGCAGCCTTTACCTTTGCACGTCGCCTGTATGATGCTCTGCCTGTGGCGTTTGACCACGACTGGTGTGGTGTTACGCAACTGGGCTGGGATGAGAAGAGCCAGCAAAAAATCGCGCACATGTTGTCGCTGGGTCTGCCGCTCGAAATTGCCCGGGCGGTGAATGCGCAGCAGATAACCGAAACCGCGGGCGTCGATACGGGCTGCGACGGTATCCACTATCCGCTCGGTGGCTGGCTGTGTCCGGCAGATCTGACGACGGCAGCCATTGCGCTGGCGCAGTCGCGCGGGTTGACGGTGCACTATTCCCGCCAGGTCGCCTCACTTCACCACACGGAGCACTGGAACCTGCATTTCACCACCGGCGAAGAGGCGCAGCATACCTGCGTAGTGCTGGCCAACGGTCACCCTATCAACCAGTTCAACCAGACGGAAAAGCTGCCGCTTTACCCTGTCGGCGGCCAGGTCAGCCATATCCCCACCTCGCCAGCGCTGGAAAAACTGCAGCAGGTACTCTGCTACGACGGCTATCTGACGCCACAAAATCCGTCTAACGGCCACCACTGCATTGGTGCCAGCTACCATCGCGGTGAGACCGACATGCGCTACAGCGAAGACGATCAGCTGCAAAATCGCCAGCGCCTGCTCAACTGCTTCCCGCAGGCCGACTGGGCAAAAGAGGTTGATATCAGCGCCGGTGACGCGCGCTGTGGCGTACGCTGTGCCACCCGGGACCATCTGCCGATGGCGGGAAATGTGCCTGACTATGAAGCAACGCTTGAGGCCTATCAGGATCTTGCTGAAAACCGTGATACCGCGGTGAGTGCGCCAGTTTATCCGCAGCTGTTTATGCTCGGGGGGCTCGGTTCACGGGGATTGTGCTCAGCGCCGTTGCTGGCCGAAGTGCTGGCGGCACAGATGAGTGATGAGCCCGTTCCGCTGGACAGCGTTACGCTTGCGGGGCTCAATCCCAACCGTTTGTGGGTACGGAAGTTACTGAAAGGAAAAAGGGTGAAGTAACGTGCGGGCCGATGTCCTCCCTCTCCCACCGGGAAAGGGAGGAAAAATGACTACCTGGCTTTTGCCTGCTGGAACAGGGTGTCCCACATACCCAGCACTAATGACTGGTCACGCGGAGAGAGTTCCCCTGCCTGGATCGCTTTCTCCAGGCTGCGGCTCACTTCGTCATGAATGGCCTCGGCAGAGTGATCGTCCCCTGCTTCCAGCTCAGCGACAGCCAGCGTCAGGTGACCACGCAGATAACCGCTGGCGAACAGCTCATCATCACTGGCGTGTTCCACCATGTCATCAATTAACGCCAGAATGCGTGATTCAAATTCTGCGATCATCTTCTTTCCTCTGTTAAAGATCTTCCGGCCAAGGGAAGCATTCCGCCGTGATCTCCGGCGTGTGGTAATAATTCTGTAAGGCCTCGATCAGACGTGCCGGACGTTCCGGGATGCCTTTCTCAAGGTACTCCATCACCTGCGCATGAACGCGGCGCTGGAAGACAATACGGTCTGGCTCGACCTCTCCTTCGAGGTTGTCACAACTGACGTTGAACGGGAAACCTGCCGCCACACAGAATAACCATTCCAGCGCCTGCGGTTTCACCTCCACATCTTCAAACTGGCTCTGCGTGGCGGCGTCACGGCCGTCCGGACAATACCAGTAGCCGAAGTCCACCTGCTCACGACGCGCTTTCCCCGCTATACACCAGTGCGAAATCTCGTGTAACCCGCTGGCGTAAAAGCCGTGCGCGAACACGATACGGTTATACGGCACGTCCGCATCAGCAGGAAGATAGATCGGTTCGTCGTCGCCTTTAATCAGACGGGTATTAAAATCATCAGCAAAACAGCCATCAAAAATCTCAATCAGCTGTTCGTATTTATGGGTTGTGTTCATTAATTCATTCCCAGCCAGGTGAGGATCTCTTGTCCATGGCTGTCATAAAGCAGTTTGGCACTCATGACCGCTGAGACGACAACAATCATCGGGCGAATGAGCTTCTGTCCTTTGCTTAATACCAGACGCGAGCCCGCACGTGCGCCTAAAAACTGCCCTGCCATCATCACAAACCCGGTTGCCCAGATAACTTTGCCACCAATGATAAACAGCAGCAGGCCGCCGACGTTTGACGTCGCATTGAGCACTTTGGCGTGGGCGGTGGATTTAGCGAGATTAAAGCCGGCCAGCGTCACGAACGCAAGGGCATAGAACGAGCCTGCTCCGGGGCCAAAGAAGCCATCGTAAAACCCGACGCAGCCACCCGCGATAAGAGCGAACGGCAGGCCATGCAGACGTCGCTGCCGGTCTTCTTCCCCGAGCTTTGGCATCAACAAAAAGTAGAGACCGATGCAGATAACCAGAATGGGGAGGATCTGGCGCAGAATATCGGACTGTACATGCTGAACCAGCAGTGCACCCGAGGTCGAACCAATAAAGGTCATCAGGATATTGAGCTTCTGGTCAGCCAGACTGACGACCTTACGGCGAATAAAATAGAGCGACGCGGAGAGCGAGCCGCCGCACGCCTGAAGCTTGTTAGTGGCGAGCGCCTGTGCCGGGCTCATGCCCGCGGCCAGCAGCGCCGGTACGGTTAACAAACCACCGCCGCCCGCCAGAGCATCAATAAACCCGGCCAGCATCGCCACAAAGAAAAGCACCACCAGCAGAAGCGGTGACACCATAAACAGTTCGACGAAATTATCCATTAAAGTACATGCTCATCCAGTAGCGCCTGGCAGGAAGGCGGCAACGGAGGCGGTGTCTTCTTCTCAGGCTTAGAGGTTCCAGGTTTTGCCGGCTCAAACCAGCTCTGCAGTTCCGCACCACAGCCATCGCCTGGCGGGGGTAATGGCTGATCTTCACATTCCAGGCTGTTTGCCGGGCAGCGCAGACGAACGTGCATATGTGCACGATGCTGGAACCACGGGCGCACTTTACGCAGCCAGTCGCGATCGGTGCCGGCATCCAGGCAGAGCTGCTGCTTGATGGCCGGGTTCACGAAAATCCGCGTGACATCGTTATCTTTCGCCGCCAGCTTAATCATGCTGAAGACGTCCTGCGTCCACAACGATGGCACGACGTTTTTACCGTCGCGCGCCACCAGATCCAGCGCCTGCGGTTTCAGCAACTGGGCTGAACTCCAGCGCGCTTTCGGCAGTTGCAGGAAGATATCGACATCGAGACCGGTCTGGTGACTGGCGTGCCCGCCGTTGAACCGACCGCCGGCAGGCATCCCCATATCGCCAATCAGCATCGTGCCCAGCCCCAGGTTATGCACCTGGTTTCCCAGACGCTGGATAAACAGCACCAGATCCGGGTGGCCAAAATAACGACGCTGGTCGGTACGCATCACCTGATAGGTATCGGACTGCAGCGGAAGTTCCTGTGCCCCAACGATACAGCCATTCGAGAACGCGCCAATAGACTGCGCGCTGCCCGCCACAGGATGAGTAATTTTCTGCCATGGCGTCGCGGCCAGACTGGCTCCACTGGCAAGCAGTGCCAGCAGAGCAATGACGGTTTTTTTCATGTTTACCAGCGTGGAATGGTGGTCGTCACATCCGCATTCTGCGCGCGCTGGCGCAGGAAGTGATCCATCAGTACGATCGCCAGCATCGCTTCTGCGATCGGCACCGCACGGATCCCCACACAGGGATCGTGACGCCCTTTAGTGATCATCTCAACTTCTTCGCCAGAGCGGTTAATCGTGTGGCCTGGCACGGTAATGCTGGAGGTCGGTTTCAGCGCAATATTGGCAATAATCTGCTGACCGCTACTGATACCGCCGAGGATGCCGCCCGCGTGGTTGCTCTGGAAACCGTCTTTGTTGATTTCGTCGCGGTTCTGGCTGCCCCGCAGCGCAACGACGTCAAAACCGTCGCCAATTTCTACGCCCTTCACCGCGTTGATGCTCATCAGCGCGTGAGCGATGTCCGCATCCAGACGGTCAAATACCGGTTCACCCCAGCCTGGCGGTACGCCATCAACCACGACGGTGACTTTGGCACCAATGGAGTCGCCCTCTTTTTTCAGGCCACGCATCAGTTCGTCCAGCGCTTCCAGCTTATCTGCATCGGCACAGAAGAACGGATTTTGCTCGACCAGATCCCAGTCTTTGATAGCCAGTGGAATATCGCCCATCTGGGTCAGACAGCCGCGGATCACAATGCCAAATTTCTGCTGCAGGTATTTTTTGGCGATAGCCCCTGCCGCAACGCGCATCGCGGTTTCACGGGCAGACGAACGTCCGCCGCCGCGATAATCACGGAAGCCATATTTTTGTTCGTAGGTGTAATCAGCATGTCCAGGACGGAACACATCTTTGATGGCGCCGTAATCCTGCGAGCGCTGATCGGTATTTTCAATCAGTAGCCCGATGCTGGTGCCGGTGGTGCGGCCTTCGAAAACGCCGGAAAGAATTTTGACCTGGTCCGGCTCGCGACGCTGCGTGGTGTAGCGAGAAGTCCCCGGACGACGACGGTCGAGGTCGTGCTGTAAATCGGCTTCGGTCAGTTCGATGCCTGGCGGTACGCCGTCAACGATACAGCCCAGTGCCAGCCCGTGCGATTCACCAAAGGTGGTCACCCGGAATAATTGTCCAATACTGTTTCCTGCCATCACGGCTCCGATGTCGTTATTTGTGTTTGAGCGTTGTGAAACGGGCCGAAGCCCGCTGGATTAATCTTTGTAAATGCTGAAGTATTCGCGCGCGTCAAGCAGCTGCGCTTTGGTCAGCATAAAGACGCCGTCACCGCCGTTATCGAACTCGAGCCAGGTGAACGGCACATCCGGGTACTGCTCTATCAGATGTACCATGCTGTTGCCCACTTCACAAATCAGAACACCGTCGTCGGTCAGATAATCCGGCGCGCAGGCCAGAATGCGACGGGTAAGCTTCAGGCCATCAGAGCCTGACGCCAGACCCAGCTCCGGCTCGTGGCGATATTCGTTTGGCAGATCGGACATGTCTTCCGCATCAACATACGGCGGGTTGGTGACGATCAGATCGTACTGCAGCGTTGGCAGATCGCGGAACAGATCGGAGCGGATTGGCGTAACATGATGGATCAGACCGTGCTCTTCAATATTGTGCTCGGTCACAGCCAGCGCATCGGTGGAGATATCCACGGCATCCACTTCCGCTTCCGGGAAGGCGTACGCACAGGCAATCGCGATACAGCCGCTGCCGGTACACATATCAAGGATATGCTCTGGCTGATGGTTAATCAGGCCTTCAAAGTGGTTGTTGATCAGTTCGCCAATCGGCGAGCGCGGCACCAGAACGCGTTCATCAACATAGAACTCGTGACCACAGAACCAGGCTTTGTTGGTCAGATAGGCAACCGGAATGCGCTCGTTAACGCGGCGGATAACACGCTCCACGATACGGTGCTTTTCGCTGGAGGTCAGGCGTGCGGTACGCATGTCTTCCGGAATATCGAGCGGCAGGTAGAGGGACGGCAGCACCAGTTGAACGGCCTCATCCCACGGGTTATCGGTACCGTGCCCGTACCAGATATTGGCGGCGCTGAAGCGGCTAACCGACCAGCGCAACATGTCCTGTATGGTATGCAGCTCGTTTACTGCTTCATCGACAAAAATTTTATCCACTCTTTCCTCCAGGGCATGCTCGCATAATTTTCGGCGGCTAGTTTGCCATGAAGACGGCGATAAATCAGCAATGACGCGTCGCGCTTGAGGTTAAAAAATGCGTTTAGTCGGGTACACTGTCGGAAATACGAGATGAGAATGACCCATGAAAAAGAAAACATCCCTTAGCGAGGAGGATCAGGCGCTCTTCCGACAGCTGATGACCGGGACGCGTCAAATCAAGCAGGACATCATTGTCCACCGTCCGATGCGCAAAAAAATCACGGAAGTCCCGGTCAAGCGATTGCTCCAGGAGCAGGCGGATAATAGCCACTATTTTTCAGATGAATTTCAGCCACTGCTCAATACGCAGGGCGCGGTGAAGTACGTACGGGAAGATGTCAGCCACTTTGAGCTGAAAAAATTACGCCGGGGGGATTACTCGCCCGAACTGTTTCTTGATCTGCACGGTTTGACGCAGATGCAGGCGAAGCAGGAGCTGGGCGCGTTAATTGCCGCCTGTCGTCGCGAACATGTTTTCTGCGCCTGCGTGATGCACGGCCACGGCAAACATATCCTGAAGCAACAAACACCGCTGTGGCTGGCTCAGCATCCCCACGTGATGGCGTTTCATCAGGCACCCAAAGAGTACGGCGGAGATGCCGCATTACTGGTGTTGATTGAAGTAGAAGAGTGGCAGCCGCCAGAATTACCCTGACAGGACGGCGGGAGGCATGTTCTGCTCCCCGCCATATCGCACGTCACATCAGATAGCTTTTGCCATCTTCAGATTGCACGGACTCATTTGCCAGTTGAAGACCCCTTTGCCCGTTTCGTCGAGAGCGACGTTGGCAATGGCGGAAGTCGTGAACATCGGCGGCGTCTCGCCCGGGCACAGCTCAGATACCAGATAGCCAACGAGTGGCAGGTGGGAAATGACCAGCGCGGAAGCGACACCTTCATTGCACAGCACCTGAAGATAAGCGCTGACAAGGCCGACATCACCGCACGGGGTGAGTTCCGGGAGAACATCCACACTGGCTGGCAGGTTCATACACTCCCCCACCACTTCCAGCGTCTGTTCTGCACGCAGGAACGGACTCACCAGAACGCGTTCGATGTCCACTTTTTGACCTTTAAGCCAGGTCGCCATCAGACGAGATTCGTCGCAGCCACAGACGGTCAAAGGACGTACTGAGTCACTGGCGGCATCGAGTGCCGCGTCGCCGTGACGCATGATAAAAACTTGCATATTGCACCGCTTTTGTTAACCAGAATCACCGGCGTTGACTACCCGCGATTACCGCTCCGAGGTAGAAAACCCGATGGTCGGGCATTGTGCCTGATCCATTCGGTGAATGAAACGCTGTTTTTTACCTCAATGGCGTAAGTATAGTCAATCTCTGTTTACAAAATCGCCAAAACAGGTTCATACACTTCAGGATTTACCCTTTTTTGACCTCAACTTACGAGGACAGTTTCCCTTGAAGGCCAAAATGTCTGGCCCCGTTCCGCCATCTGCAATAATTCGTCACACGGTGTAAACCGTGGACCGTATTGCGAGGCCAGACGTTGCAGGATTGCAACCACTTCACCCGCACCGAGAGTGTCCATGTAACGGAACGGGCCGCCGAGGAACGGCGGGAAACCAATGCCAAATACCGCACCGATGTCACCATCGCGCGCGCTTTTAATCACCTGCTCACCAAAGCAGCGTGCCGCTTCATTAAGCATCATCATCACACAGCGTTCAGCACACTGAACGGGTGACAGTTTTCCCTGACCGGTTGTCGGAATAAGCCCATAAACCGAAGGGTCGACCTGTTTCTTGCTTTTACGCCCTTTCGCGCCGTAAAGATAGAAACCGCGTTCATTTTTTCTGCCTTTGCGATCGTCCTTCAAAATTGCAGAAACAATGTTTGCAGGCGGGCTAAAACGATCTCCATAAGCATCTTCCAGCACAGGTATAATTTTAGTGCCGGTGTCGATTCCCACCTCATCCAAAAGTTGGATTGGGCCAACGGGGAACCCAAACTTCACCAGCGCCTCGTCGACGTGTTCGATCTTCTCCCCTTCCGTCAGCAGCCGCATCGCTTCATTTATATAAGGCGCCAGAATGCGGTTAACATAAAAGCCGGCTTTGTCCGCCACCACTATCGGTGTCTTACCCTGCATTTTGGCCAGTTTAACCACGGTAGCAACGGTTTGCGGGCTGGTGCTGGCGTGCGGGATAACTTCCACCAGCGGCATTTTTTCAACCGGACTGAAATAGTGCAGGCCAATCACCTGCTCCGGACGCTGGGCTCTGGCCGCAATATCGCCAATGGGCAATGACGAGGTGTTCGACGCAAAAATGGTATGGGGTGCGCAATGTTGCTCAACGTCAGCCACCATCTGCTGCTTAAGCGCCAGGTCTTCAAACACCGCTTCAATCACCAGATCGCGATGGGCAAAACCGCTGTAGTCTGTCGTGCCGGAGATCAGTGCCAGGGTTTTATCACGCTCATTGGCCTTGATATGGCGGCGCTTAACCTTTTGATCAAGGTTCTGCCAGCTGTACTGCAGCGCGTGATTGATTCCCTTCGCATTGATGTCTTTGATACGTACAGGCAATTTGCCTTTGCTGGCGGTAACAAAAGATATTCCGCCCCCCATCAGCCCGCCCCCCAGTACGCCAATGGCATGCAGCGGGGCAGGCTGCGCCTCGCTGCCGGGGTCTTTTTTTACCTCTGTACTGGCAAAAAAGATGTTACGCAGCGCCTGAGACTGCGGCGTCATCGCCAGCTCGCCAAAGGCTTTTGCTTCTGCGGCATAGCCGCTGCTGCTGCCCTGAGATAACCCCACTTCAATAACCTCAAGGATACGTTTCGCCGCCGGGTAGTTGCCTTTGGTTTTTTGTTCGGTTTTCTTGCCCGCCATGCTGAACAGGAGTGTGCGGCCCAGTGGCCCGGCCAGCACGCGCTCACGCACCGGCAGAGGACGTTTTGCCTGCCGTCCTTTGAGCGCCAGTTCAACCGCCGCCTCAAGCAAAATAGCGTGAGGAACCACCTCGTCGACCAAGCCGGCTTTCAGCGCCTGACGGGCACGCAGTTGTTTGCCGGTTAATATCATTTCCAGCGCAGTGCTGACCCCAACCAGACGCGGCAGACGCTGCGTCCCGCCGGAGCCTGGCAGGAGGCCTAACTGCACTTCAGGCAGGCCCAGAACGGTTTTCGCATCGTCGGTACAAATGCGGCTGTGACAGGCCAACGCCAGCTCCAGCCCACCGCCCAGACAGGCACCGTGGATCGCCGCGATGACCGGGATAGACAGCGCATGGATCTCCGCCATGACCTGTTGCCCCTGACGCGCCAGCTCTTCGGCTTCCTGTGCGTTTTGCGCCCGGGCAATCATGTTGATATCGGCTCCGGCAATAAAGTTGTCCGGTTTCGCCGAGATAAACACCAGGCCGCGAATCGCTTTGTTCTCGCGGATCTGCTTTAGCATCGCGCGCACCTGAACGCCGAACTCGGCTTTCAGGGTGTTCATCTTCTCGTTGGGAACATCGATAGTAATAACGGCGACGTTATCGAGGCGTACCGTCAGATTAAATGCAGATGGCATATCCATTATTCAGCCTCCAGAACCATTGCCACGCCCAGACCACCCGCTGCGCAGGCGGTTACGAGACCAAAACCACCGCCCCGGCGGCGTAACTCATGTAATGTCTGGGTGATCATTCTCGCCCCCGTCGCCGCAAATGGATGACCGTAGGCGATGGAACCACCCAGGACGTTAAATTTGCTCTGATCCACTTCGCCAGTGGCATGGGCTCGGCCAAGAACATCGCGCGCGAAACGTTCACTCGCCAGCAGTTGTATGTTTGCCAGGGTTTGTGCGGCAAAGGCTTCGTGCATATCAATGAGGGTTAAATCCGCGAGGGTCAGTCCCGCGCGTTCCAGCGCCAGCGGTGTGGACCACGCCGGCCCTAACAACATGTCCTGCCACACATCAATCGCCGTGAAGGCATAGCTGCGCAGGTAGCCCAGCGGTTTTATGCCCAGCTCTTTGGCACGGGATTCCGTCATCAGGATCACCGCGGCGGCACCGTCCGTCAGCGGAGTACTGTTGGCGGCCGTGACGGTACCGTGTTTGCGGTCAAATGCCGGACGGAGCCTGGCGTAATCCGCCATCGTCGAGCTACCGCGAATATTGTTATCTTCTGAGAGCGGTTCACGGTATGGCGGGATGTACGCCGTCATGACTTCATCAGCCAGTTTGCCTTCCGACCAGGCTTTCGCCGCCAGCTGATGTGAGCGATGAGCCAGCGCATCCTGCTGCTCACGGGTGATCCCGTAAGTTTTTGCCATCTGCTCGGCGGTATCGCCCATTCTCAGACCGGTGGAATACTCCGCCACTGCGGGCGGTACAGGCATAAGGTCACGCAGGCGTAAGCGGGAGAAAAGTTTGAGTTTCTGACCGACGGTACGGGCTTTGTTGGCGTCAACCAGGATCCGGGCCAGCTTTTTACTGACCCCAATCGGCAGAACCGAAGAGGAGTCCGCCCCGCCGGCGATCCCAGCGCGAATGGTACCTGCCATCAGGCTTTCAGCCACGTTAGCCACCGCCTGGAAACTGGTAGCACATGCCCGGCTGACGCTGTAGGCATCAGTGTGGACGTTCATCCCCGTACCGAGGACGATTTCGCGTGCAATATTGGGTGCTTCAGGCATCTGCACAACCTGGCCAAAAACCAGCTGCTCGATGACCTCAGGCGGAATTTCGCTGCGAGCCAGCATCTCCCCCACCACCATTTTCCCCAGATCGACAGCCGGTATGCCATGAAACGCTGTCGCCTGACGTGCAAATGGCGTACGTAATCCACTGACAATGGCAATGCGATCGCCCTGACGGGTAATAAGCGGTAACGCCTGACTCATAACCTTCCCCTGTAAAATTTTTTACTCAAACATAAAGTGGTCTGACCTGATAACAGTCTTAACCATTATTTTACATTCAGCCAATCAGGGAAACGAAAAAGTGCGAGCTAAGGCACAGAGAAGAAAAAGAAAATGTCTCTGCGAAAACAAAAGCAAAACGGTAACCCGAAGGTTACCGTTTTAGTGTGCACCCTCTTCTGTGAGAGAGGGGCCAGGATGAGGGCATTACGCCGTTGAGGTTAGCGCAGACCCAACTGGAAAATTAGCGTTTCCGCCTCGCAGGCGAACACAAAGTCGATATCCAGCTTCACACCGCCGTCCACGTCAGTAAAGGTGGATTTGATTTCGCACGGATCGGATTCGACCTCACGTGCACGTTTGCTCAGTGCGGCCAGGGTTTCTTCCGCTTCGGCGCGGTTGCTGAATACACGGCTGTAAGAGGCGGTGCAATCGGAGTTGTCCATGATGGTACCAACATCCATACAGCAGCAAACCGGGGTTTCATCAGCACTGCATTTACTCATAGCTCAATTTCCTCTGTATTCGCGCAAGGCGCGAGATAAACACGATGCTGCTATTTTACGCCCCGGGGCTGGCTCTCTCCAGCCGTTAATGGCGCAAAAGCGGATAAGTGACCAATATCACACTAAAAAATGATCTAGAACAAAAATCACCCTTTCAGACGATTCGCAATGGTCACAATTTTGCCAACCAGATCTCGTTTCAAGAAACATGTTTGAAAATATTAATAAACAAACTTGCAACATTCTGGCTGGTCAGACCTATACTCTCGCCACTGGTCTGATTTGTATGTCATACCTCAGACCCTACACTTCGCGCTCCTGTTACGGTATGTAACAATTATTGAATAAAAATAACTCAATGAGGTTATGGTCATGAGCCAGAAAACCCTGTTCAAAAAGACTGCGCTGGCAGTCGCAGTGGCAATCGTCTCTACGTCCGCCTGGTCCGCGGGCTTTCAGTTAAACGAATTTTCTTCCTCTGGCCTTGGCCGTGCGTATTCCGGGGAAGGCGCAATTGCTGATGATGCGGGCAACGCGAGTCGTAACCCTGCACTGATCATGATGTTCGATCGTCCGACCTTCTCTGCTGGTGCAATCTTTGTTGATCCGGGTGTTGATATCTCGGGCCGCTCGCCAACAGGCGCCAGCCTGAAGGCAGACAACATCGCGCCAACAGCCTGGGTGCCAAACCTGCACTTCGTTGCGCCAATTAATGACCAGTTCGGCTGGGGCGCTTCCGTGACGTCTAACTACGGTCTGGCTACCGAGTTTAATAATAACTACGCCGCAGGGGCGTATGGCGGTAAAACCGACCTTGAAACCCTGAACCTGAACCTGAGCGGTGCTTACCGTCTGGACAACCACTGGAGCTTCGGCGTCGGCTTTGATGCGGTTTATGCTAAAGCGAAGATCGAGCGCTACGCGGGTGACCTGGGTAAAGTCGTTGCTGGCTCAGGCGCTCTGCCACCAATTCCGGGTCTGGCACAGCAGGTTGCAGGTATTCCGGCAGATACCCAGATTGCTTACCTTAAGGGTGACGAATGGGGCTTCGGCTGGAACGCCGGTATCCTTTATGAAATCGATAAAAATAACCGCTACGGTTTAACCTACCGTTCCGAAGTGAAAATTGACTTCGATGGCGATTATAAGAGCAGCCTGCCTTCAGCCTATAACCAGATTCTGGGTAGCTTCGGCCTGCCAATGGGCACCGACGGCCGTACCACTGGCGGTTCTCTGAGCCTGCACTTGCCAGAAATGTGGGAACTGTCGGGTTATAACAAAGTGGCGCCGCAGTGGGCGGTTCACTATAGTCTGACCTACACCAGCTGGAGCCAGTTCCAGGAGCTGAAAGCGACCAACAGCAATGGTGACACGCTCTTCTATAAAGATGAAAGCTTCCGTGATGCCTACCGTATCGCGCTGGGTACCACCTACTATATGGATGACAACTGGACATTCCGTACCGGTATTGCCTTCGATGATAGTCCGGTACCGGCTGACAAGCGTTCCATCTCCATTCCGGACCAGGACCGCTTCTGGCTGAGCGCAGGTGCAACCTATGCCTTCAATAAAGATGCTTCTATCGATGCGGGCATCTCTTACATGCACGGTCAAAAAGTTAACTTTAAGGAGGGGCCGTATGAGTTCTCTTCTGAAGGTAAAGCCTGGCTGTATGGCATGAACTTCAACTACGCGTTCTAATCGCGCAGGGATTAAAAAAGGTGAGCATGGCTCACCTTTTTTCTTTATTCCGGGTCGATATCTTTATTCCGAGTCGATATCTTTTAATTCGTTCTCGATTGCTTTCGCGTTCGGATTCTCTTCCGGCTTCAGCTTGCCGCCATTGGCAATAAAGTCGTGATTCTGGAAGTAAGCTTCGCGGACCATAATATACGGGTCAGAAGACTGACGCAGCAGACCGTCCGAATCAAGCAGTTGCGCACGCGTCTCGATCCCTTCCACCGTCCATTTCCCTACCGACAGCGGCCAGGTCAGCCACGACAGAACCGGATACAGCGTATCCACCATGTCGCCGCCGTCATCTCGTACGGTGAAACTGCCGTAGAATGGCAGATGAACATATGGGCCATAACCCACGCCATAATGCCCCATCGTACTGCCGAAACGGTGCGGTTGCTCACGCTGAAGTTTCGGGTTCGCCATACCGGCAACATCGATGAAGCCCCCCATCCCCAGCAATGAGTTCAGGAAGAAGCGGGTAAAGTGCACCATACCCTGATACGGATCGCCCTGCAGGAAGTAGTTCACCATCACCGCAGGTTCTTCCAGGTTACTGGTGAAGTTACTCAACCCGTTACGCGCAGGTTGTGGAACATAATCACGCCATGCAACTGCCACCGGGCGAACCACATACGGGTCCAGCACGTTGTAGTTGAAGCTGTACATTGAGCGGTTAAATCCTTCGAGAGGATCGGAGCGTCCCGTTTGCTCTCCAGAGCTGGCGCAGCCCACAAGCATCGTCGCGCCCAGCGCAAGCGCCGACAGCCGAAGTTTCATAAATATCTCCCTGTTCAGTATGGCTATCGTTGATTGCCATCCGTAACGGAGCATAGATTGCTCCGCCTGTAAACGTGCAAGTGATTGTAACAGCACGTTTACCGATGTCTACGAGCACAATTACGGGCAGTAACCACCGTCACTCTGATCTCAGCATAGCCTGGCTTTTAGAATTCGTTTCGCTGGCAATTTTATAATGTCTTTTAATGAGATGTATCGCCTTTGTTGCCATTGCCGCCAATTTAAGAGCATCCCCACGGGCATTTCATTAAAAGCCGCTACGCTTTATAGAAAGATCATCGTGTTGGAGTGGCTATGAAAGAAGTGGGTGAAGAAAAAATTGGCGAGAGTAATGAGGAAATTGAAATTGAAAGCGAGGAAAAAGAGCGCGGTGAGGAGATAGAAATCAATGAAGATCGCCTTCCTTCCCGTGCGATGGCGATCCATGAACATATCCGACAGGATGGCGAAAAAGAGATGGAGCGTGATGCCATGGCTCTGTTTTGGTCGGCCATCGCGGCAGGCTTGTCGATGGGCGCCTCACTCCTCGCCAAGGGCATATTTCATGTGCAACTGGAAGGGGTACCCGGTGGGTTTTTACTTGAAAATCTCGGCTACACCTTTGGCTTTGTGATTGTCATTATGGCGCGCCAGCAGCTGTTTACTGAAAACACCGTTACCGCCGTTCTCCCGGTGATGCAAAACCCTACCCTCGGTAATTTCGGTTTACTGATGCGTTTATGGAGCGTGGTGCTGCTGGGGAATATCATCGGTACAGGCGTGGCGGCATGGGCATTTGAATATATGCCGATATTCGATGAGCCCACCCGGGATGCCTTCGTGAAAATCGGTATGGACGTAATGAAAAACACGCCGTTCGAAATGTTCTCAAATGCCATCATCTCCGGCTGGATAATCGCGACCATGGTGTGGATGTTTCCTTCCGCGGGCAGTGCCAAAATTGTCGTGATCATATTAATGACCTGGCTGATAGCGCTGGCTGACACCACGCACATCGTGGTCGGAACCGTTGAAATCCTCTATCTGGTCTTTAATGGTACGCTTCACTGGAGCGATTTTTTCTGGCCGTTCGCCCTGCCGACGCTGGCAGGCAATATCTGCGGCGGAACGTTTATCTTCGCACTGTTAAGCCATGCGCAAATCCGTAACGACATGTCTAATAAGCGCAAGGCCGAACAGAAAGCGCGGGAAAACGATGATAAATCTGCAAAAAAATCGACCTGAATGGTGACTCTTTGAGCAGTCAGGCGGAGATGAGCTTAACGCAAAGTGTAAATGAGGCTATACTCGTGCCGCCTTGTCCCCTTAGTTAAATGGATATAACGAGCCCCTCCTAAGGGCTAGTTGCAGGTTCGATTCCTGCAGGGGACACCATGCTCTCATCGGCGCACCGATACACCGGCACAAGGCGAGTCGTTCCGGTAAGATTATCAAATACCTGTTTTTCCGCAGTGGTAATTCTCATTCCGGCCTTTCTCAGACGCGACACCTCAGCAGCAATCCGCTGGATCCCAAACCAAAACAGCGCATCAAGCGCGGTTACCTCCAGACCACTTAACAAAGCACGCTTCAGACGTTCCGTGGGGGGCTTAATTTCTTTGGCTATCTGCAGAAAAGGTTCCGCGGTCAATTGTGTCGCTTCCGCTCGCCGTATACGTGTGGACAGATGATATTGAAAAACGTCAGGTACATCGCTCAAATCGGACTTCACGCTCCAGACACAGCCAAACCGCTTCCCGTTAAAAATGACATTCTTCTGGCTGAGCTGCAGTTCATCACGCAACCCGGCAATTAACTGAGGAGTCCGCACGAGCAACAGGCGGAAAGGCAGCTCAAAGCTGGTAACGTAATCGACATTGGTCAGGGCAATACGCAGACGCGCCTCGGCCCCGGCCTGGATCGCCTTGCACTCGCTTAAAACGTCGGCCCACTGACGGGTAAGACGCGGAGGTTCATTCGCCTCGGTAAATCTGTATTTTTCAATCTGATAATCGATTTGCTCTGTCACCCGCTTTTCCCTGTCAGTCACGTTTTAGCCGCTAAAGAGAATTTAGCAGCACAGGTTATTATGCTCCAGAGGTGATGTGCAGTGATTGAACCCTCATTTATACGGGTTATGTTATTCCGTATTACAATTCCACTGCTTTGCTCCACAGACCCTCTTCTCTTTCAGGCAACTATCATGAAACAAATCACGCTCTCCGATTTGAAGCAACAAAGTGAAGCGGCGGCTAACGCACCGCGTTTACGCGCGCATCGTAACTTTCATCCTGAACTGAGCGACCCGGTTCAGCGGCTGGCCATCGCGATGGAACCTGGCACCTATGTTCGCCCTCATCGTCATCCGCATACCTTTGAGCTGTTACTTCCCCTTCACGGGCGTTTTGTCGTGCTGAATTTTGACGACCAGGGCGTCGTTACCCGTCGCGTCGTATTAGGTGAAGCGTGTATGGCGCTGGAGATGGAGGCGGGAACCTGGCATGCCGTGCTGTCACTGGATCACGGCGGCGTTATTTTTGAAGTTAAACACGGTGGCTATCAACCGGTGGCTGATGAGGATTTCGTTACCTGGGCCCCCGCCGAGGGAGAGCCCGGTACAGCCGCGCTGATGGCATGGTATAAACAGGTACAGCCTGGCGATGCGGCCTGGAAAGCATAACGACTGCTTTCAAAATATCCAAACAGATGCCGTCGCGCATCTGTTCTGGTTTATAAAAACAGAAAAATCAAAGACCTTTCGAATTGCCGCTTTTTTAATCAAGAACGAGTAATAGCACATACCGTATAAAGGGTGCTACATTATACCGCCCACCCAACGTCAGCAATGGCCAGGCAACGCCGTAAAGATCGGTAAAGCCTGCAACCATGACCTTGTACTACGGTCTAACAGGTACGTGGTTACGCAATGCGTGACTTTCACCGACTTTATATAGGTTCCCATTATTTTGTCACAATCCAAATTCAAACGCGCGTTCCTGCACCCGCGTTACTGGTTCACATGGTTTGGTCTTGGCGTGCTCTGGTTACTGGTTCAGCTTCCTTATCCCGTAATCCGCATTCTGGGCTCCAGGCTTGGCAGCGCATCGCGCCACTTCCTTAAACGTCGTGAGTCTATTGCGCGTAAAAATCTCGAACTTTGCTTTCCACAGTACAATGCGGAACAGCGCGAAAAACTGATTGCTGAAAACTTTAAATCTATCGGCATGGCTCTGCTTGAAACCGGTATGGCATGGTTCTGGTCTGATGAACGTGTTCGTAAATGGTTTGATGTGGAAGGCCTGGATAACCTGAAACGTGCCCAGTTGCAAAACCGCGGCGTGATGGTGGTTGGCGTTCACTTTATGTCTCTGGAACTGGGGGGGCGCGTCATGGGGCTTTGCCAGCCGATGATGGCAACCTACCGTCCGCACAACAGCGCCGTGATGGAATGGGTGCAGACACGTGGTCGTATGCGCTCGAATAAGGCGATGATCAGCCGTAACAACCTGCGCGGCATGGTTGGCGCACTGAAAAAAGGTGAAGCCGTCTGGTTCGCACCGGACCAGGATTATGGGCGTAAAGGCAGTAGCTTCGCTCCGTTCTTTGCGGTGAAAGATGTCGCCACGACCAATGGTACCTTTGTGATTTCACGTCTTTCCGGTGCATCCATGTTGACCGTCACGATGGTCAGAAAAGCGGATAAATCAGGCTATCGCCTGCATATCTCCCCTGAGATGGCTAACTATCCGGAAAACGAAGGCGAAGCCGCTACGTTCATCAATAAAGTTATCGAAATGGAAATCATGCGTGCGCCCGAGCAATATCTCTGGATGCATCGCCGTTTCAAAACACGCCCTCTTGGCGAAGCCTCGCTGTATATCTAAATTCCAGAAGGTTAGTTTCGTTAAGAAACTAACCTTTTCAATGACCTGTAATCACGCTGTGTACTGTCTTTCTTTGCGTCGCTCAAAGTGAATTTATTGCGTTCTGAAATCAAACTGTCGCCGTTCCACGACACTCGTAAGTGACGGAAATTATTTAAAAAAACCCCTCTTGTCACCCCCCATTTTTAGGCGTACATTAGCGCCGTCTGGCAACAGGAAAGCACAGAATTCTGAGCGGAAGTCGGCGGTATTACGGGAAAAATCTTATTTCCGCTATAAGCCAACTTCAGCTCTCTATAATCAGGTGGACTCTGTTTTTAAATGCGTACCACAAGATACGCGGAGCGATGAAACGTGAAATATTTCTTTATGGGCATTTCGGTGATTGTTTTAGTCTGGGCCGGAACGTTTGCCCTGATGATCTAGTGAAGAACATGCAGTCAAAAAAACAGGAGCCGATGGCTCCTGTTTTTTTATGTCATGATGACGCGTGATGTTCGGTGACGCTTTTCGATGAGAGAAGTCCGTCGGCGCGGAACATACTCTTGATGCCCCTCACCGCCTGGCGGATGCGGTCACTGTTTTCAATCAGAGCGAATCGCACATGGGTGTCGCCATAATCACCAAAGCCAATGCCCGGCGAGACACATACCTTCGCGTCCTGCAGCAGCTTTTTGGCAAACTCCAGCGATCCCATTGCCGCATATGGCTCCGGAATTTTAGCCCAGACGTACATGGACGCTTTCGGCATGTCCACCATCCAGCCCGCTTCATGCAACCCTTTGACCAGCACATCACGGCGACGCTTATACTGCGCAGCAATCTCATGCACACACTGCTGATCGCCTTCAAGGGCTGCAATAGCCGCGACCTGAAGAGGGGTAAAGGTACCGTAGTCGTGATAACTCTTGATGCGCGCCAGGGCATTCACCAGCGTCTTGTTGCCCACCATAAAGCCGATGCGCCAGCCAGCCATGTTGTAGCTTTTCGACAGCGTAAAGAACTCAACCGCCACATCGCGTGCACCAGGAACCTGCATAATCGAAGGGGCTTTCCAGCCGTCATAGACAATATCGGCATAGGCTAAATCATGCACCACCAGCACGTCGTAACGTTTGGCCAGGGCGACCACTTTTTCAAAGAAATCGAGCTCTACGCACTGCGCCGTCGGGTTCGAGGGAAAACCGAGGATCATCATCTTAGGTTTCGGATAGCTTTCGCGAATCGCGCGTTCCAGTTCGTTAAAGAAATCGACCCCTTCCACCAGTGGTACGGAGCGAACCTGCGCTCCGGCAATCACTGCGCCATAGATGTGAATCGGGTAGCTCGGATTGGGCACCAGTACGGTATCACCATGATCCAGAGTCGCCAGCATCAGGTGCGCCAGACCCTCTTTTGAGCCGATGGTGACAATCGCCTCGCTTTCAGGGTCGATATCGACCTGGTAGCGATCCTGATACCAGCGAGAAATTGCACGACGTAATCGAGGAATACCGCGAGAGGTAGAGTAGCCGTGCGTATCCGGACGCTGAGCAACCGTACATAATTTCTCAACAATATGCGGCGGTGTTGGGCCGTCAGGGTTACCCATGCTGAAATCAATAATGTCTTCGCCGCGCCGACGCGCAGCCATTTTCAGTTCAGCAGTGATGTTGAATACATAAGGGGGGAGACGATCGATACGCGTAAAACGGCGTTCAGGACTGAATTCAGCCATAGATTCCTCAGATTAACGTTAGCGCCCGGACCGTCCGAGCGACGCTGCCACCGATGTGGCATGTTTAGAAAATAACCTGAAAAAAATCATGCTGTCGAGAGGGAAATGAAAAAAAAGAGTGCGCGCTAAAATCGGAACCCTGCTGTATTGAAAAGCGGAAGCGTCCGAAGTGACAGCCTCTTTCTGATATCTGTTGTGTAACACGATGATATCAAAACCGTTACCTGCTCAGGCGTTATCACAAAAAAATCGGGAGACTTCAGCCCTCTCCTGATAATCCCCTTTGCAAAACAGGGTTTTTCCCCATTTGATAAACCTGACGGATAGCTGGTCAATACGCGCCAGGTTTTTTATCATGGTTCTTTCCCGTTTTCCCTGGTCTACTCGTGCACGAAATATTCAATATGCTGCTGGCGGTTTTTGACCGCGCGGCATTAATGCTGATTTGCCTGTTTTTCCTTATCCGCATTCGCCTGTTCCGCGAGCTTTTGCACAAGTCTGCGCACTCGCCAAAAGAGCTGCTGGCCGTCACCGCTATCTTCTCGCTGTTCGCGTTGTTCAGCACCTGGTCCGGCGTGCCGGTCGAGGGATCGCTGGTTAACGTGCGTATCATTGCCGTCATGTCCGGCGGGATTTTGTTTGGCCCGTGGGTCGGCGTCATCACCGGACTGATTGCCGGTACGCACCGTTACCTGATTGATATCGGTGGCGTGACGGCAATTCCCTGTTTTATTACCAGTATTATTGCCGGGGTACTGTCAGGATGGATTAACCGCAAGATCCCAAAAAAGCAGCGCTGGCGCGCCGGGATCATCGCCGGCATGGTGTGCGAAACGCTGACCATGATCCTGGTGGTGGTGTGGGCCCCCACTATCGCACTGGGGCTGGATATCGTTTCGAAAATCGGTATTCCCATGATCCTCGGCAGCGTCTGCATCGGTTTTATCGTGCTGCTGGTACAAAGCGTTGAGGGAGAAAAAGAGGCCAGTGCCGCGCGTCAGGCCAAGCTGGCGCTGGATATCGCCAACAAAACGCTGCCACTCTTCCGCCATGTGAACGCGGAGTCGTTACGTCAGGTCTGCGATATTATCCGCCGCGATATTCATGCCGATGCGGTCGCCATTACCAATAACGACCACGTACTGGCTTATGTCGGCGTCGGGGAACACAATTACCGCGATAATGACGATACCATTAGCCCCACCACCCGACAGGCGATCAACTACGGTAAAATCATCATTAAGAACAATGATGAAGCTCACCGAACGCCGGAAATCCACTCCATGCTGGTGATTCCGCTGTGGGAAAAAGGCGTGGTAACGGGCACGCTAAAAATCTACTACTGCCACGCGCACCAGATCACCTCCACGCTTCAGGAGATGGCCATCGGCCTGTCGCAGATTATCTCTACCCAGCTGGAAGTTTCCCGTGCAGAACAGCTGCGCGAGATGGCAAATAAGGCAGAACTGCGCGCGCTTCAGAGCAAAATCAATCCTCATTTTCTGTTTAACGCGCTGAACGCCATCTCGTCCTCCATCCGGATGAATCCGGACACCGCGCGCCAGCTTATATTCAATCTGTCGCGCTACCTGCGCTACAACATTGAACTGAACGATGACGAGCAGATCGACATCAAAAAAGAGCTGTATCAGATCAAGGACTATATCGCGATTGAGCAGGCCCGTTTTGGTGACAAGCTCACGGTGATTTACGATATTGATGAAGAGGTCAACTGTGTGATCCCAAGCCTGCTGATCCAGCCGCTGGTGGAAAACGCGATAGTTCACGGCATTCAGCCGTGTAAAGGTAAAGGCGTGGTCACCATCAGCGTAACCGAAAGCGGTAACCGCGTGCGCATTGCCGTGCGCGATACCGGCCACGGTATTGATCCAAAAGTCATTGAGCGCGTGGAGTCTAACGAAATGCCGGGCAATAAAATTGGACTGCTGAACGTGCACCACCGGGTCAAGCTGTTGTTCGGCGACGGACTGCACATTCACCGTCTCGAACCCGGCACCGAAATTGCTTTTTACGTCCCGAATGAACGCTCCCCCGTTCATGCGGCGACATCACTGTTGCCATAGGCCGGAGTAATCAATGAAAGTCATCATCGTGGAAGATGAAATTCTGGCTCAACAGGAGCTGAGCTGGCTTATCAAAACGCACAGCCAGATGGAGATTGTGGGTACCTTTGAGGATGGTCTGGACGTGCTCAAGTTCTTGCAGCATAACCGGGTCGACGCCATTTTTCTGGATATCAACATTCCATCGCTGGACGGTGTATTACTGGCGCAAAATATTAATCAGTTTGCTCATAAGCCGTTTATTGTTTTCGTCACCGCCTGGAAAGAGCACGCCGTAGAAGCCTTCGAACTGGAAGCGTTTGACTATATTCTGAAGCCTTACCAGGAATCGCGTATTGTCAGCATGCTGCGAAAGCTGGAAGCCGCATGGCAACAACAGGCCACGCCTGCTAACGCAAGCCCGGCGATACGTGAAAACGACACCATAAACCTGGTCAAGGATGAACGCATCATCGTGACGCCTATCGACGATATCTACTATGCCGAAGCGCACGAGAAGATGACGTTTGTCTATACACGGCGTGAATCGTACGTGATGGCAATGAACATCACCGAGTTTTGCAACAAACTGCCGGCGGCACACTTTTTCCGCTGCCACCGTTCGTTTTGCGTCAATCTAAACAAGATCCGCGAGATCGAACCGTGGTTTAACAACACCTATATTTTGCGTCTGAAGGATCTTGATTTTCAGGTCCCGGTGAGTCGCAGCAAGGTGAAAGAGTTCCGCCAGCTGATGCATCTGTAAAAATCCCCTCTCCCGCAGGAGAGGGATAGTCGTCAGAGGATTTGACCCAGTACCTGACGCAGGTGCGCGCCCGAGCCAAGCAGGCCAGGGTTATCGTGCACAATCAGGTACACAGGAATGTCCTGCACATAGCTTCTGAAGCGACCTTTGTCTTCAAACGCACCGCGGAAGCCTGAGGCTGTAAAGAAGTCGAGGAAACGTGGTACGATCCCGCCCGCGATGTAGACTCCCCCGAAGGTACCCAGCGTCAGCGCCAGGTTGCCGCCAAACCGTCCCATGATCACACAGAACAGCGACAGCGCACGGCGACAGTCGATGCAGCTATCCGCCAGCGCGCGCTCGGTCACATCTTTTGGCTGCAGATTCTCCGGCAGACGGCCGTCTGATTTTACAATCGCCCGGTACAGATTCACCAGACCCGGACCGGAAAGCACGCGCTCGGCGGAGACGTGGCCGATTTCAGCGCGCAGCTCTTCGAGGATAATGCCCTCTTCTTCGCTGTTGGGCGCAAAGTCCACGTGACCGCCCTCACCCGGCAGACTTACCCAGCGCTGGTCGACGTGAACCAGATGTGAAACGCCAAGACCGGTACCGGCACCGTAGACCGCAATCGGCTTACCTTCTACTGGCGCTGTACCGCCAAACTGAATCAGATGCTCTGGCTTCAGCATCGGGATCGCCATGGACACGGCAGTAAAGTCATTGATGATTTCAAGATGCGAAAAACCCAGGTTTTTTTTCATCTCAGCGATGGAAAATGCCCAGACATGGTTGGTCATCGCCACCCAGTCACCGGTAATCGGGCAGGCAATGGCGATACATCCGTCTTCGATGCTCACCTGTTGCTCTTCAAGATAGACCCGAACAACGGCCTCAAGACTTGGATAATCCAGCCCTGAATAGGTTTTCGCCCGGGAAATTTCACCGCTATTTACATCGCATAGGGCAAGGCGAGCATTCGTGCCGCCCACATCGCCTACCAAAGCATACTTTGTCATTCTTCTACTGCTCCGCTAAAGTCAGAATAAATCTTTGGGACACTGTAAGTTCAAGGCGTGATAACAACAACGACCGGAAGGTGAATGCCCGTGGATTATCGATCTTCGTCACAGAATAACTTTACCGTTTCAGCACCTTTTGCACTATTGCCATAAAGCTGATTGTGCAAAGTAACGTAATAGCGTTTTGTACAAGGAAATCATCATGCTCCATCCGCGAGCCAGAACCATGCTCTTACTGGCAATACCGGCGCTGATCATTGGCGTTGCCTCAAGTCTGGTGCTCATTGTCGTGATGAAAGTCGCGTCGGTGTTGCAGGCGATGTTATGGACGGCGCTTCCTGCACAACTGGGCGTCAGCGTGGATTCGCCGGGATGGATCATGTTGATGCTGACGCTCACCGGCGTTGCGGTGGGTCTGGTGATCCGCTTTAGCCCCGGGCACGCCGGGCCGGATCCGGCGCTTGAGCCACTGATCGGTGCGCCCGTTCCCCCCTCGGCGCTGCCGGGGCTGATTATCGCGTTGATCCTGGGTCTGGCGGGCGGTGTCAGCCTTGGTCCTGAACACCCCATCATGGCGGTAAACATTGGTATGGCGGTCTTTCTCGGTTCGCGCATTTTACCCCGGGTCGGTGCGCTGGACTGGACCATCCTCGCCTCTGCAGGCACCATCGGGGCGCTTTTCGGCACGCCCGTTGCCGCCGCCCTTATTTTTTCTCAGACGCTTACCAGCAATAACGACGTCCCGCTCTGGGATAAACTCTTTGCGCCGCTGATGGCCGCTGCGGCTGGTGCGCTCACGACCAGTCTGTTTTTCCATCCTCATTTCTCACTCTCTCTGCCCCACTACGGTCAGATGCATATTGCCGATATTTTCAGCGGTGCCATCGTCGTCGCGATCGCCATTGCACTCGGGATGATTGCGGTATGGTGCCTTCCGCGCCTGCACCGTCTGATGCACCGGCTGAAGCACCCGGTGCTGATTCTGGGGGCGGGTGGTCTGATGCTGGGCGTATTAGGGGCTATCGGCGGAACGGTAACGCTGTTTAAAGGCCTTGATGAAATGCAGCAGTTGGCTTTCAGCCAGGTGTTCAGCGTGTCTGATTACCTGCTGTTTGCGCTGGTTAAACTGGCGGCGCTGGTGGTAGCTGCAGCATGTGGGTTCCGCGGTGGGCGTATCTTCCCGGCGGTGTTTATCGGCGTGGCGTTGGGGCTGATGCTGCATGAGCATGTGGATGCGGTGCCGGCAGCGATAACGGTCTCTTGCTCAATTCTGGGGCTGGTGCTGGTGGTGACGCGCGATGCCTGGCTGAGCCTGTTTATGGCGGCGGTAGTGGTGCCGGATTCAACGCTCTTCCCCCTGCTCTGTATCGTGATGTTGCCCGCCTGGCTCCTGCTGGCGGGCAAACCGATGATGATGGCCTGGCGAAACGACAAGTAATCAGGCGTTATTACGCGCTTCCAGAGCCTTGGTAAGCGCCCCGAGCAGCGGCGGGATATCCGCTTTCGGGAGCATCACCTCAATCAACGAGAGCCGCTCGTGGTGCGCCACTTTTTCAAGTACGTCCGCCAGCTGTTCCGCTTCACTGACCCGCCAGCACTCAGACTGAGGATCGAGGCTCAACGCCTGCGGAATGTGCGTCCAGTTCCACAAAGCAATGTCGTTATACCGCTGCTCCGCCCCGTGGATAGCCCTCTCAACCGTGTAACCTTCGTTGTTGAGCACCAGAATAATGGGGTGCTGTTTATCACGCAGCATCGAGCCTAGTTCCTGAATGGTGAGCTGGGCCGCGCCATCCCCCGTCAGCACAATCACGCGCCGGTTCGGGCATGCGGTTTGTGCACCAAACGCCGCCGCCAGCGTGTAACCAATCGAGCCCCACAGCGGCTGGACGATAAAGTTAACATCAGCCGGTAAACGCAAATCAATCGCGCCGAAGGCCGATGTTCCCTGGTCGGCAAGGATAATGTCCCCCGGGCGAATAAAGGTTTGCAACGTTCTCCAGAAATTCTCCTGGGTAAGCGAACCGTCCGGCTGCGGGAACGGTATTGCGCCGGATGATGACGACATAAGGCCAGCATGCACGTGCTGTTTGCAGAGTTCGACCAGCGTCTCAATCGCCTGGTTCATTGGGATGCCGGTAAACCAGACATCCCCGACGCGTGCGGCATGCGGCTGGACTTCAATGGTTTGCGCCGGGGTAAGCTGGTGCGTGAACCCGGCCGTCAGGGTATCGGTAAAACGCGTGCCAACACACAATACCGTGTCAGCCCCTTCAATCGCCTCTTTTACCGCACCGGTGCTGGCTGAACCACTGTATGTACCGTAAAAACCCGCCTGACGCTCGTCGAATATCCCTTTCCCCATCAGCATGGTGGCATGGGCCATCGGTACCTCTTTCACCCACTTCTGTAGCGCATGCTTCAGGCCATGGCGCAGAACAAGGAAGTCAGCCAGCAGCGCGGTACGTTTGCTCATCGCCAGTTTGTTCTCAGC
Source organism: Enterobacter sp. PTB (assembly GCF_051130085.1). Taxonomy (NCBI): domain Bacteria; kingdom Pseudomonadati; phylum Pseudomonadota; class Gammaproteobacteria; order Enterobacterales; family Enterobacteriaceae; genus Enterobacter; species Enterobacter sp. PTB. The sequence continues at coordinate 17,305 of NZ_JBDKEE010000013.1, read as the reverse complement.
AGCATCACGGAACGCTTTCAGGCAGGCGCTATCGGCATGAGCCTGCTTATGAGTGAGAGCGTTTACAGGCGGCGTGGCGGCTTTTTTTGCCACATCGGCGGGTAACATCAGATAACCGGGGCGACGTTCCCGAAGCATGGTTGTCAACACACGGTCGATTTCATAACAGGCATTTTGTTCGGTAAGGACCGCCTGTGCGACGGTGATCGGCTCGCTCATATGATAAAAGTGACGGAACTCCCCATCCCCCAACGTATGATGCAGCAACTCTCCCCTTTGCTGTGCCGCCGTACCCGGCGCCCCCACAATATGTAAAACCGGGACATGCTCGGCATAGCTGCCGGCAATACCGTTCATGGCACTTAACTCCCCAACGCCGAATGTGGTCAGCAGCGCGGCAAAGCCCTTACATCGGGCGTATCCGTCAGCGGCATAGGATGCGTTCAGCTCATTGGCACAGCCCACCCAACAAATATCCGGGCTGTCTATTACGTGGTCGAGAAACTGCAGGTTATAGTCGCCCGGCACGCCAAACAGATGATCGGCACCACAATCTGTAAGACGGTCCAGCAGGTAATCGGCGACGCAGTATGGGGTTCGCATAACAGGTGTCCTTCTGACGTTGACCTCACTTTGAGTATTAAAGAAGCGTGATGGCTGTCCAGAATTGGTCGTAAGAAGGGCATGGAAAGAATGCTTTACAAAAAAGGCTGCGCTATGCTCTTTTTTTTTCACGTTAATGTAAACGTATACACTGATTTTTCCTTTCAGCACCAGAGGGCATCAGAATGAGTTACCAGCCGGACAAAAATCGTTATCAGACAATGCAGTATCGCCGCTGCGGGCAAAGCGGACTCAGGTTGCCCGCCATCTCACTCGGGTTGTGGCACAATTTTGGCGACGCCACGCTTGTCGAAAATAGCCGTCAACTTTTACAACGCGCGTTCGATATGGGTATTACGCATTTCGACCTTGCCAATAATTACGGTCCTCCTCCCGGCTCAGCCGAACGTAATTTCGGTCGCATTTTGCAGGAAGATTTCCTGCCATGGCGCGACGAGCTGATCATCTCGACCAAAGCGGGTTATACCATGTGGGATGGCCCCTACGGCGACTGGGGGTCACGCAAATATCTGGTTGCCAGCCTGGATCAAAGCCTGAAGCGTATGGGGCTGGAATATGTGGATATCTTCTATCATCACCGTCCTGACCCACAAACGCCACTGCTGGAAACCATGAAAGCGCTTGACCATGTGGTGCGCCAGGGAAAAGCCCTTTACGTCGGGTTATCAAATTACCCTGCAGAACAGGCTCGCAAGGCTATCGATATCCTGAATGACCTTGGGACGCCGTGTCTGATCCACCAGCCGAAATATTCGATGTTTGAACGTGCGCCAGAGGAAGGCCTGCTGGACGTGCTGCAGGAAAAAGGCGTCGGCTGCATTCCCTTCTCGCCGCTGGCAGGGGGACAGCTGACTAACCGCTACCTGAACGGTATTCCTGCAGACTCGCGTGCGGCAAGCGGCAGTAAGTTCCTTAACCCCGATCAGATCACCGAAGAGAAGCTGGAGAAGGTTCGTCAACTGAACGCGCTGGCGGAAAGCCGCGGCCAGAAACTGTCACAGATGGCGCTGGCGTGGATTTTACGCCACGAGTCGGTAACGTCAGTCCTGATTGGGGCCAGTAAAACTGCCCAGATTGACGATGCCGTGGCAATGCTGGAAAACCGCCATTTCTCGGCGGAAGAACTGGCAATCATTGATGGGATCCTGAACAGCTCAAAATAAAATCACTTTTAGCAAAAAGTGCTCTCATTCATGAATTAGGAGTTGAGGCGATGAAACGAGCCTTTACCAACTCGTAATATTGCGTTAACAGGCTCCACAAAGGCCCCGATCGTGAAGGAGAAAGAGTATGTTCAGGTCACTGATTCTTGCAGCGGTATTACTGGCTTCGGCCCCGCTGATCGCCACTGCGGGCGAAATCACCCTGTTGCCATCAGTTAAATTACAAATTGGCGATCGTGACGACTACGGCAGATACTGGGACGGTGGCTACTGGCGCGACCGTGATTATTGGAACCGTCACTATGAGTGGCGCGGCGACCGCTGGCGCAGACATGATAATGGCCTGCATCGCGGCTGGTACAAAAACAACGCCTATGAGCGTGGTTACCGTGAAGGCTGGAACGATCGTGACGACCGCCGCGGTGGCTGGGGTCGCGGTGGCAGAGGACACGGTGGTCACGGCCATCATCACTAATGCGTCATCAGTAATGCATCATCAATAATGCATCATCAATAATGCAAAAAGGAGCCTCCCGGCTCCTTTTTTTACGTTCAAAAAACAGTCAAATATTAAATAATCATAGGGTTAACAGCATACTAAAAGTAATCAAACCGCATTTAAAATTAACTAACCTGGTCAATTTGTGGATCACTGCCCACGTTCTCCAGCGGGTTAAATCTCACCGCATCCAGCAGGTAATCCGGGGCAAAATGCGCGTAGGTCATCGTCTGCAAAATGGTGCTGTGACCGAGTATCTTTTGAAGGGCAAGGATATTGCCGCCGTTCATCATAAAGTGACTGGCGAACGTGTGGCGTAGTACGTGTACAGCCTGTCCTTTTGGCAGGCTCGCCCCTATCTCCTTGATGCGCTCTCTTACGGTAACGTAGCTGGCATCAGGGAATAACACGGGGCGGCGTGACTGGGTTATCTCTTTAAATAACTGAGCGGAAACCGGAACGGTTCTGTTTTTGCCGTTCTTCGTGTCAACGAACGTGACACGGTTATTAACGGCATGCTCCGCTTTCAGTTGCGTTACCTCTTTCCAGCGTCCACCTGTTGCCAGACAGAGCTTTACCGCCAGCCGGTTATCACCTTTCAGGCCAGCCAGTAACGCGATGATTTCAGCGTGTGTCAGATACCCCATTTCGCTATGGTTTATTTTCAGTTTAGGGAACCCGGTGAGCGGGTGTTCTGAATGGTATAACCCCAGCGATATAAGGCTTGTGAACACGCCTGAGAGACGCGTAAAGTCGAGATTAACGGTCTTGGGTGCAATGCCACTTTGAAGACGCTGAGAGCGATATTCAGAGAAGAATGCCGGGGTAATCTCATCCGCCCGCGGATACCCCATATAGCGATCCATTGCTTGCAGTTTTCGACGCGTATTTTCCCCATCTTTCAGAGTTTGCCCGTGATGCATCCACCATAAATCTATCAGGTCTGTAAATGGGCGTTTATCCGCAGGCTTATCCCTCCACTCTTTATTATTTTGCGTAGCGACAACCCAGCGCTCATATTGCTGCGCTTCATTTTTAGTGGTGAATTTTTTACGGATACGTTTTCCGTTTCTGCCTCGTGGGCGAACATCAACCATCCACCCGCCAGACTCAAGCGATTTAACCGACACGTGCGCCCCTGTTTTGTCCTATAACCGATACCAGCGTTCTTTTATGCGTTGAAGGGTTAACCAGCCTTCATTTGTTTGTGGTGATTGGTAGTGCTTCCGTGCCCATCAGGGGAGAGAGACGGGGATATCTGTCCCGCTTCTGGTGCTGTCTCATCCGTCATAAGCCATAAGCTGTATTTTTTAAATTGCGGGTTGAGTGTGATTTTCATTAGTGCAGAACCGCTAGGTTCGAACTTCCCCATGTCATATTTATCTAATGTACTCAATGGGATACCTGTAAGTTCAGAGAACTTTGGCTTACTAAGCCCTTCTGCTTTTCTAATCTCTCTAATTTTTTCACTTAGTGTCATTGACATGGCTCCTATATAGGATGTAGCATCAAAAGTAATCCTCCTATATGGGAGGGTATTTAAATGAATCTACGGTAATCTATTGAGGATAACGTATGTCAACGCTAGCACAAAGCATCATGGACAGGGCGAAGCGGGTTCAGGGCGGTAACGCCGCTGAGACTCCGGCGCAGCCAGCCAAAAAAGCGCCAGCAAAGCGGAAGCCAACGAAAGAACATGAGGCAATGGAATTTGCCATTGATAAATTAATTGAACATGGCATTAAGCCAAAAATGACATTAAAGGAATATGCGGAGTTTACAGGTAAGCCATTACACCAAATCCAGAGCGACGCGAAGCGTAATTATTTGCCTTTAATGAAGCCCGTCACCGGAATGGATAAAGAATTGAAGTTCGTCAATGTTGCCGCTGTGTTCGCTGCGTCATTCATTGAAGGGATGGATTACATTACCAATCCGCTTAACGCTCCGCGCTAACGATAAATAAGGACTTATTATGTCAGATGATATTATTGATGATAATGTCACGTTAGATGATTCCATAGACTCATTAAAAACTATTTTTGATGAGTGCTACAGAAATTTATCTGTCTCCAGTTCGGTAATGACTGACCTTGCTAATACTCTGGATAAAATGTATTCAGATAAAAAACTGGTTGAGGATAAGATCTTACAGATTACGGGTGAGATAAAAGAGATTGGCACCGACATTGATATAGAATGCGTTGAGGATGCCGAACGCATGAATGAACTAACGGGGGCTATTGCACGAAACGAATCGAAGAAAGTCATTATCAATGGTCTTAATAAGCTCATTGACAAATACAATGTTGATATCGAACTATTGCTCCTTAATAATTACCGCCATTATAGTGACTGGAAAGGTAAGCGAGGTGATGCATTAAATATATATAATCGCTATCGCACTATGCAACTGGCGAGAGACATACAATTAGCTATTGATGACGTTTTCTGTAAAAATGGCGTTTATCCTTACATTGATTGTGATGAGGTTAATAACATTATTGCAGGATATATTTCATCATCCATGTGTGAAATCAGGCATGCAGACAGCGGCTTAAGAAACATCCCTGACGCTGAATTCAACCTTATGTTTGATAGCGTTATTTCAGACATGGTTAATGAATTACCCGGCATTAATGGGGCAGATAATCACATTGTAAGGCAGCAGCGCATTGCAGAACTGACCAGACAAAAAGAATCACTGTAACTCCAGAATTAAAAGGAAAAACAAATGAAACAAATGACCATTTCTATTGGTAAGGAATCCATTACGCTGAATTCCGATGATAAGGACTTTTCACCCAAAATTAGCGCGTTGCTTTCATTAATTTCAGAGTCGGCAATGAGCGCGTCAAAAGACGAAGACTTCAAGGCAGACGGTCTTGGAATGTCTGTAGATGTCTCTGATAAGAAGGACGATGAAAAAGATGGCAAAAAATTTGAAAATAATGGCACCCAAAACAATAAAACCGCTGAACTGAATCAAGATGATGGTTGCTGGCTTTAATTAGAAAAGAAAAAGCCAAATTTACGAGATTCGGCTTTGGTTTACTCACGCACACACGAGAATATGTACATGATTAGTATACCTGCAATTTCATCATTTTCCAATCCCGTGCCGCATCAGTCACAAAGGCCACTGGCAGAGCGTTCGTATATGTGGTTGTTTCTGGCTGTACGACGTTCGGACATGAAGAACAAGCCGCACAGCATCAGAATCAATGCAACGACCTACCATGAAGCCAGAAAGAAAGTATCAGCCAGTTATGTTGCCTGTTTTGCCGGGCGGATACCTGTCATGTCGTAACGGCCTCAGGATGCCCCCATAATTTAATGAGGAGATAAATATGTCAGTACCGTATGCATTCGCAGTAATTAACATAGTTAAAAACACATCACCCCTGATTCCCTGCGGAAACTCAGTACCAGAAATAAGAGTGACCTCCGTTATGTTTACCGGGACGCGTGATGATGCGTTAAGAAAAGCAGAACACCAGCTTACCTGTGCAGGGTATGAAATCTTACGCCATGAATGCGTTAAAGAGGTTTCTGAGAGTGAGGCAAAAGAAATTCGCGCTAATGGCTTTATTGTCTGGCAACTTAACGAACGCAAAGAGTGAGAGCATGGATATCAAAAACCAACTCAGCATTGAAAGCTTTCACAAATTAAATCGCTCAATTGCCGTTTCGCAGGTCTTACATATTGTATTGAGTGATAGTTTTTGTGACGGATTTATACACAGATGTATCCCGCACATGTTTAGCTATATTCATGAAGATATCACCCACGTGTACAGGGAGTTAAAGGATAAAGGTTTATTTGAAAAGTGGTTAAAAATGCAGGCTCAGGAAAGAAATACTGAAAACCTTTAATAACTTGTATGTCTGGAACATATCACCACGTTCCAGATATACATAATCATTCGATTTATGCTTTCACCATTAAGGATGCTGACAAAGTGAATAAGCATTTTGTTTCAGATACGGCTAAAGCCGCTAAAAATCGCTGGCCTCAGTTATTACCTGTGCTGGGTATTAAAGTACCTGCAAACGGTAAACATGGGCCTTGCCCGAAATGTGAGGGCGTGGATCGCTTTCGCTTTGATGACATTGACGGGCGCGGAACGTGGTTTTGCTCCCACTGCGGAAGCGGTGACGGTATTGACCTGGTGCGCGTGGTTTCCGGGACTGATTTAGCGGGCGCAGCGCGCCATGTGGCTGACTCCATCGGCACGGCTCCTGCACAGGAAACCAAAACAGCGCCAGCCAGGAAAAAAGCCTCAGACGAGGAGAAGCGCGCCCGCTTTTCGGCGGGATATCAGGCCATGATTGCCGCCAGTAAAAGCGCAGAAAGCGAGTACCTGCAACGCAAAGGGGTGAACGGGTATCTTTTACCCTTAACCTCTGCTGACGTTCGCGCGGGTGGTGTGCTGTTCCCTGCTGGCTCGGCGGTACTGTCACTGCGTGATGCAACAGGGGGCGTCACAGGGGCGCAGCTTATCAGCCCGGAGGGCGAAAAACGGCTATTGCCCGGCTCTGTGCTGGCTGGCTCGTATATTGAACCTGAGCCGCTGAACGACGAGACGCCGGACGTTATCAGCATCACGGAGGGATTTGCTACCGCACTGGCGGTTAAGGCGCTGGGTGGCGGGTACGTCGTGGCTGCGGTATCAGCGAACAACCTGCGCAACGTGGCGCAGCTGATGCGCGGAAGATACCCACGGGCACGCCTGATTATTGCCGGAGACAATGACACCAGTGAGGGGGAGAAAAACACGGGGCTTGAGTCAGCAGAAAAGGCCGCTAAGGCGGTTAATGGCTGGGTTGCCGTTCCACCAGGGGAAAACAAAACGGACTGGGATGATTACCGCCGCAGCGCCGGACAGGATGCCGCATGTCAGGCATTCAGTGCAGGCCAGTATCAGCCGGGTAAGAAGCCGGAAAGCACTGAGAAGGATAAACAGGCGAAGCCCACCTTAAGCCAGATGGGAGCCAGCCAGCGCGGCGAGGTGCTTCTTGAACGCTATAACGGTGAGATGGCGCTAGACGGCCTTTCCGATACCGTCCATTACTATGACGGCGCGGCGTGGCGTCCCGTCAGTGACCGCGATTTGATGCGCGAAATGGCGTCAGTGTTTATCGCTGGCAGCATTCCGTTTTCACCGAATGCAATACGCTCTGCCGTTGATGCGCTGAAATTACAAATCCCCATGATGGGGGGAACGGCGCGGAACCTGATTGGATTCAGTAACGGGGTGTTTGACCTGCACAAAGGCGAGTTCCGGGCGCACCGTAAAGAGGACTGGTTACTGATTGCCAGTGACGTTGTATTCACCGCACCGGCGCCAGGCGAAAACCTGCAACAACACGCCCCGCATTTCTGGCAATGGGTGAGCCGTGCCGCATCCGGCAGTGAAGGCAAAATCGAGCGGATCATGTCAGCGCTGTTTATGGTGCTGGCGAACCGCTACGACTGGCAGCTATTCCTTGAGGTGACGGGGCCGGGTGGCAGCGGTAAAAGTATTTTTGCGGAGATTTGCACCATGCTGGCCGGGAAAAATAACACCGTATCGGCCAACATGGCCGCGCTGGAAAATCCGCGCGAAAGGGCGATTGTCGTGGGGTATTCGCTAATCATCATGCCAGACCAGACCCGCTATGTTGGCGACGGCTCCGGCATCAAGGCCATTACCGGGGGCGATGAGGTCAGCATTGACCCAAAACACAAAGCGCCCTACTCAACGCGTATTCCGGCTGTGGTGCTTGCCGTCAATAACAACGCAATGGCATTCAGTGACCGCAGCGGCGGCGTGTCCCGCAGGCGGGTTATCTTCCACTTTGGCGAAGCCGTACCGGAGAGCGAGCGAGATCCACACCTGCGGAGCAAGATTGCGCGTGAACTTCCGGTGATTATCCGCCACCTTCTCAGGCGTTTTACCAACCAGCAGGAAGCCAGGCAAATGCTGGTTGAGCAGCAAAAATCCGAGGAGGCGCTAGCCATCAAGCGAACTACTGATTCACTGGTCGATTTTTGCGGCTATCTGCTGGCCTCCATCGAGGCTGACGGGATGCTGATTGGTAACGCTGAGGCAATACCGTTCAACCCGCGTAAGTACCTCTATCACGCTTATCTTGCATACATGAAGGGGAACAACCTTGCGAAGCCTGTTTCTGTTAAGCGCTTCGGGCTGGATATGCCGGGGGCTCTGGCAGAGTTCGGAAAGGAGTACATGCGCAAAAAAACCAAGCAGGGGATCCGCAGTAATATGAATCTTGATGACGATTGCGCAGGTGAATGGCTACCGGAGGCGACGGGAACAGGCCAGCCAGAAGAATAGCTTTTTTCTGTCAGGTGGCAGAGTTTAAAAATAAATGCGTTTGATTGTTCACCACTGTTCACCAGCAACAAAAACCATTCATATACAATGAGTTAAAGGGTGAATAATCATTTTTCAATTGTTCACCACTGTTCACCACTGTTCACCTTTTTTGCTTAGCATGGGTGAACGATGGGTGAACAAAGGTGATGAGTTGAATTCTGTCTGTTCACCACTTAATCTAATGTTTAATAAGGTTTTTTATCACGGGTGAACAGAGTGAACAATCAGAGAGAATATTTTAAAACAAGGGGGGGGTATACCGTTCGACCTTAGTAAAAAAGTGTGAATATTCAATTTAATTATATAGTTATGATTATTGATTGAAAAATAACCTGAACACCAGTAAGCGACACTGTGCACCTTCTCCCGTTACAGCTTTTTTCCTGGCTGGCCATCTCGTGAAAACGAATCCAAATCCGGCAGATTTTCACCATTCCAGTTCATTCTAGAGCGTAATAATCACGCATGTTATCTGTTCTGGGTTTGTGTGTTTTTTATCCATCATTTGAATTTCTTCCACAACGAGCGGGGGCATCGGAAAACCGTCACAAACGTCACAAGGTTTAAAAACTACTCATATCTAAATGATTTTAAAGGATAAATAGCCAAATCAAAAACCATCACAAAAGCATCACAAAACCATCACAGTGTGACGGTTTTAAAGCGTCACAATTCGTTTCCCTAACTCATTGATTTCTCTTGTTGTGACGTTTTCTGTTGCGTTTTGTGATGGTTTTACCGTCACAACTTTTCTTCATGTAAATCAAACGGATAACAGGTGTTTTGGGTGGGTGTGACGTTTGTGACGGTTTTCCGATGCCCCCGCTCGCTGCGGAAGAAAAAGAGGAGTGCCAGTTATTTCACAGAACCGCATGAGCTATGCTGATTATATTAATTAAAGGGTATATAACGTTAACTAAATAATAAATTAGACATTACATGTAGTTATTCATTGTCTTTGTGGTGATTGAGTTTTACATCTTGATTATGTTTTTTCGGTTATGTAGGGTTTTCCGAAAATAATTGATATGGAGTGTGTTTATGAGATTGTTTATGGTGCATTGTGGAAAATGTGAGAAGCGAGCACACATAAAAAAAACAGTATGGATTACGCCGGATGTCGGGACTATTTACTGTGCCTGTACAAATGTTGAGTGCGGGCACACGTTCACAATGAGCATTTCATTTTCTCATACGCTAAGCCCGAGTGCCTTAGATACCGCTGGTGTCGTCAAAACGCTGATTGATTGCCTGTCGCCTGAACAGCGAAAGAATACCGCTTTAATACTGAATGATTCAGCAAAGCATAAATAATTTTACTGGTAATATCATGTGGAGGATTGCAGGAAATGAGCAGAGAGCATTTATTAGGGATGATAGTTCACGAGTATCACTATCAAAATATCAATCACACTATCTACAAGTGGATTGAGTTAACAGCAATGTTTATTGTCATGCTTTCATTTTTATTATTCGCTTACTGTCTTTATTCTTTATGCTCCATACCAATTATTCTTTTCTTTGGTTCAGCAATGCTAACGGTGCTGGCGTGCTTATATGTTATTACTGTTTCACCGGGAACTATATCCCGGAAAGCAAAACAGCGGCGTGATGCCATCACCGACGTAAATAAGTTAATCCCATTAATGAGCAATACGGAACTTTCATTATTTTCATCAGAATACACCTCATGGGTATTTGGTGAGCGTGGCCTTATTGATGGCCTCATTGATGATGCGGCAACCCTCATGCTGCACTCATTATCAGGAAAGCCCCCGGTATCATTACCATGCATCACGCTGAAACAACGCGTTCTGGCAACCATCATGCGCCCGCATCTTCGCCAGACAGCTGCATGATGTCGAAGAAATAAAAATCCTCCTGTGCGCCTGTCTGCGCCACGTTGTAACCCTCTCTGTAGCAAGAGCATCATCATGCCCGTTACGTCAGCGTAGCGGGCGCTGTGTGCGCTCCATTTCACCATCACTCATTACCTGCCCATACAAGAAAAAAATGAAATCCACTTAAGACCCAACGCCACCTAAACGGCGCTACCCCCTCCCGCCTGCGCTTTTCCCGTCTTTGTGATTTTTGCAAACAGAAATCAGCGCAAAATCCCCCTCCAGAACCCGCGCCACAAGGGCTTTTTCGATAATGTGTTTTTGCACGAATTGAAAAGAATTTCAGTAAATTGCAAATGCAGTGCAATACAATCACGGCAAAAACACCACTTAACACAATGATTTTTAAGTAAATGAGAGGCTTTATGTCTGATTTTCAGTGAAAGCAATGCAAATTGGCGTTTTTTCATTCCTGATTAAGTTCATTTCAAAACAATGACTTATGAAAACATGCTGTGTAAACAAAACTGAAATCATTGCAATGCGATAGCGGCGCTCGTGATGCCGGGATGGTGGTCACTGACCACAGCAGAGGGTGACTGAAAACAGGGGGTTAGTTTCATTTTGTTACATGTGATGCAAAGGCAATCTACATGCAGACATAACGGCATTTTTAAGCCTGTTATTGACTGTTTTTGAAATACCTTGTTACGGGAGGTGTGCGAGGTGGTTAGAGGTCGTTAGATACCGTTAAATTACTTACTTGTAATGCTATGAATCTGCTAGACTTGCGCCGGGTGCCTGGGAACTGTCTGTTCCGGGTATCCTGGAGCAGATAGAGAAAAGGCCCCGAGTCATTAAATCAACTCGAGGCCCCTCTTATGCGTGACAACATAAAGGTAGCCTCTTACCCGCCTGAATGCAAGCCTAAGCTAATCCAAAGGAAGCTAAAGCAAGCTAGGGCAAATGAAAGGAGGCTGGCTATGCCGCTAAAATCTATTGTTCTGTGCCTGGTAGTCATCTGTATCACTATTCTGGCATTCACCTTAATGACACGTAATACGCTTTGCGAGTTGCGGATCAAAGACGGAGACAAGGAGGTAGCGGCTGTGCTGGCCTGCGATTCTGGACGGTAAGGCAACCAGGCGGGGAAGCAATTCCCCGCCCTCAGTTGTCAGGCGCAGAGCTTCCCGGCACCCTTTCCACATTCTTTACATCGATGCATTAGCCAGCCTACGGGCTGGCATTTTTTTGCCTGTAAGAGGCTGAAATTTGCTTTCAGGCCTCTTGCATGTGGTCACTTTATGGATCGCGTTAAAATAATATCCTTATTAATCCATGTGTTAACGCGCGAGATATGGTTCCTCCCGGCTCCTTTTTCTTTGGTTCAACGCGATGCTATAACCCCAGTGCAGTGCCGACCAGGAGCCACAGGTTCAACGACACCACTACCGCCACAATGACCCAACCGGTTCGTTTCACCAGCGTGCTGTTCACCAGTTCGCCCATCAGGCTTTTGTCACTGGTAAAGATCAGCAGCGGCACCAGTGCAAGCGCGATACCAAAACTCAGCAGTACTTGGCTCATGACCAGAATTCTCGTGGGATCCAGCCCCATCAGAATCACAACAAAGGAGGGCAGCATGGTCACGGAGCGACGAACCCAAAGCGGAATGTGGAAACGGACAAAGCCCTGCATCACCACCTGCCCTGCCAGCGTCCCCACAACCGTTGACGAGAGACCGGCCGCCACCAGGCTCAGCCCGAATATCGTGGCAGCAGCGTGGCTCAGTAACGGCTCCAGCGTAAGGTATGCCTGGTCGAGATCGGCAATACCGGTGTGACCGTTAAAATGGAAAGCGGCGGCAGCGGTCGCCATCATCGCCAGGTTCACAAAACCGGCAATGGTCATGGCGATCGCCACATCCCATTTCGTCGCAGAGTAACGCTCTTTGCGCGTCCCGCCGTGCAGGTGCTGAGTCAGCGAGGAATGCAGGTAAATGACATGCGGCATGATGGTTGCGCCCAGCACACCGGCGGCCAGGAATACCGCTTCAGAGGTTGGCAGGCTCGGGATAATCATCCCTTTGCTGAGCTGTGCCAGATTCGGCTGAGAGAAAATCAGCTCGACGATATAGGCCGCCGCCACAAACAGCAGCAGCCCACCGATAACTTTTTCCAGCGGTTTTTGACCGCGACGCTGCAGCATCAGGATCAGGAAAGTGGCAATCCCGGTGAGCACCGCGCCCTGAAGCAGCGAGACGCCGAGGATCAATTTAAAACCAATCGCGGCCCCGATGAATTCGGCGAGGTCGGTTGCCATGGCGATAATTTCCGCCTGAACCCAGTAAAGCCATACCGCCGGACGCGGATAATGATCGCGAATTTGTTCAGCCAGGTTTTTGCCCGTGGCAATCCCCAGCTTCGCAGACAGCATCTGGATCAACATGGCCATCAGGTTAGCCCACACGACCACCCAGAGCAGCTTATAGCCGAAGCTGGCCCCGGCCTGAATATTGGTCGCAAAGTTACCTGGATCGATATAGCCGATGGCAGCAATGAACGCAGGTCCCATTAACGCGAACCGCAACTTGCGCGCTGCTCTGCCACTGCTACCCTCTACGCGACTGTTTGTCATTTCTGCCTCTGGAAATATAGCCTTTGCTATGTTTAATGCTATCAAAATGAGAATGATTATCAAGATCATTTAGTGAGTTTATAGTGATTTCTCTGATAGCTTTGAACAATAGACGGGCGGGTAAGGTGGGGCGATCTAACAAAACCTGCAATCGCGCACGCTTTTGTGAAGACTAGCACACAAACTTAACTTTTCACGCATTTACCTAACATAACAAAAATGTATTGTGGATCACTAATTTTGAGACTCGTCACAGGATGTAACTATAGTGTGTCCTTGATCTCGTTTTCTTTTCGCTTGTTACATAGAATGTGCACGAAAATTAAACCTGCCTCATATTTGGAGCAAATATGGACCGCGTCCTTCATTTTGTCCTGGCACTCGTTGTCGTTACTGCGCTTGCGTTACTGGTCAGCCATGACCGTAAAAAAATCCGCATCCGCTTTGTTGTTCAGCTTCTCGTTATTGAAGTTTTGCTCGCGTGGTTCTTCCTGAACTCCAACGTGGGGCTTGGCTTCGTAAAAGGCTTCTCCGAAATGTTCGAAAAACTGCTCGGATTCGCCAACGAAGGGACGAACTTTGTCTTCGGTAAAATGAACGACGAAGGTCTGGCGTTCTTCTTCCTGAAGGTACTGTGCCCTATCGTCTTCATCTCTGCGCTGATCGGTATTCTGCAACACATTCGTGTTCTGCCCGTCGTTATCCGCGCCATTGGTACCGTACTCTCCAAAGTTAACGGCATGGGTAAACTGGAATCGTTCAACGCCGTCAGCTCCCTGATCCTGGGTCAGTCTGAGAACTTCATCGCCTATAAAGACATCCTCGGTAAGATGTCCCGCAACCGCATGTACACCATGGCAGCCACCGCAATGTCTACCGTCTCCATGTCTATCGTGGGTGCGTATATGACGATGCTGGAACCTAAATACGTGGTTGCCGCGCTGGTCTTGAACATGTTCAGTACCTTTATCGTTCTCTCTCTGATCAACCCGTACCGTGTTGACGAAGGCGAAGAAAACCTGCAGATGGCAAATCTGCATGAAGGTCAGAGCTTCTTCGAAATGCTGGGTGAGTACATTCTGGCTGGTTTCAAAGTGGCGATTATCGTTGCGGCGATGCTGATCGGCTTTATTGCCCTGATTTCTGCCCTGAACGCCCTGTTCGCAGCGGTTCTGGGTATCTCCTTCCAGGGCATTCTGGGCTACATCTTCTACCCGGTTGCCTGGGTGATGGGTGTTCCTGCACATGAAGCGCTGCAGGTAGGCAGTATCATGGCGACCAAACTGGTCTCTAACGAATTCGTTGCAATGATGGATCTGCAGAAAATTGCCAGCACGCTCTCTCCACGCGCGGAAGGCATCCTGTCCGTGTTCCTGGTCTCCTTCGCTAACTTCTCTTCCATCGGTATTATCGCCGGTGCGATTAAAGGTCTGAATGAAGAACAGGGTAACGTGGTTTCTCGCTTCGGTCTGAAGCTGGTTTACGGTTCTACGCTGGTGAGCGTACTGTCTGCCTCTATTGCGGCACTGGTACTGTAACACCTGCAGCGAAATAAAAACCGGGAGCTCAGCTCCCGGTTTTTTTATGTCCGTAATTCATTAAGCGGTTTGGGTTTGCCAATCAGGTAACCCTGCAGATAGTCGACCCCGAAGTGAAGCAGCTTCTCCCGCTGTTCCGGCGTTTCAACATATTCGGCCACCACACTCAGTGATTTCGTCTTCGCCAGGTTGCAAATCGACTGCACGATCATCGCATCCATATCGTCGGTACAGATATCTTTCACAAAGCACCCGTCAATTTTGATGATGTCCGCCTGCAAACGTCTGAGACGTTCGTAGTTGGCATATCCGGTGCCGAAATCATCAATCGCGATCCGGAAACCGCAATCCCGCAACTGCTGAATGTTTTTGATACTGCTGCCCGAATTAGAGAAAGCCTGCTCTTCGGTGATCTCAATCACCACCGCCTGTGGTGCAACCCCATAGCGTTCAAAGAGCGAGCAAATCTCGATGGCCACCTCTTTTTGCATCAACGTCAGGGGCATCAGATTGACAGAAAAACGCACACCGGCATGCGTCGCTGGATGATCGCGCAGCCACACCAGTAATTTTTCCATCACGCACATGTCGAAGCGGTGGCTCAGGTTAAACTGGGCAATTAGCGGTATAAAGCGGTCTGGGGTGATGATCTCGCCCTCGCTTTCCATGCGCGTCAGTATTTCGTAATACCCGCTACCATCTGCCTTCTGGATTGGCTGAGCGTATAAATGAAACTGTCCGGCATCCAGAGCATGTTTGATGCGCGCTAACATCAAAACCCGCTCGGTTGTTTGTCCTGATGCCACCTCGAGGCTATTGGTGAGCGCCAGTACATTATGCGCTCCGCAAGATTGCTCAGCCAGCCAGCTGAGCTGCCCCAGCGTATGGTGTAACTTCTCACCGTTCTCAACCATTCCCCAGGAAGCGCCAAATTCAATATCCAGCCCGGTGTTGTTCCAGACAATCTTACGGCTGTTCAGCTGATCGACCATATGCTGCAGGCGCTCAGCGGTTCCCGGCCCCAGCAATACCAGCACCAGTTCGCTGCCCGGGAGCTGGAAAAGCCGCTCATCTTTTTGCAAAAATGGCTGCAGCGAGGTGGTCACCATCCGTTTGCAATGCACCCGCATAAGAATGCCGTAGTGACGACTCAAGAACTCGAGGTTGTCCATTCGCAGACAGCACACTTTGGCATCAGGGTGGTCCTGCAAAAAATCTTCCAGTGCACGAATGTTCGGTAAACCGGTCAGCGGATCGGTTAGCGCCCTGTCCTGCCAGTCCTGCTTCAGCCACTCGCTGCGCTGATAAATCCGCGACATGTAGAGCAAGCAGATGGCGAAAGAGATAAGGACAGACAGAATAAAGGAGAGCGAATGGCCTGACTCCACGCCATTGAGGAAATTATAGTTATAGGTCAACAGCAGAAGTGCAGATGCCGCCCAGAAAAGAGAAATGAGCGCGTAGCTCAGGCGACTGATCCCTAACGTAAAGAGAATAAAAATCACTGGCATTAAATAGCCCGCAATAATAGGTGACTCAAAAGGAGCACATAAAATTGCGAGGATGACGATTAAAAGCATCAGCCAGACTAATATATATAGCGATTTCTTTTGAAAAAACACGGGCTTTACACTGCGTCGCCAGAAGGTGATGGCATAACGTGGATTAATTATCATTCTTAACGGGTAATAGAACATCATGGTAAATATCAACGCCGCGCAGATCAGACTTTGTATATCGACTACGTTATAAATTGCGGTACCTTCACCGAAGAAGGTTGAGATAGTAACCGGGAAATGGAACAAATAACCTGCCAGGTACATCGACACTTTTATGCCTATCGGTACCATAAAGCCGAGCCAAAATATCCGTAACCCAATATGCTTGTTCGGCACGCAGTAGCGCCAGCGCTTGCCCAGTATGATCCTGAGAATGCCGCACCCCGCAAACACCGAGAACGTCTGACAGAACAATAAAACTGAATATTGTAGCGGTGCTAAATCAATGCTGAATATATTAGTGATAGTAAAACTTAACAGAACAGGAATAACCGCCCGACGCCCAAATACCAGAATAACCGCCAGCATTACGCTTAAAGGCAGCCATGCTAAATATACGTCATGACCATTAACAACAGCGCGCGGAGAGATATAACGGGAGAATGGCACCGCAACCAGGCAAAGCGCCAGGGCAGTTATAAATATCTTTACATTATTGTAAGTTTTTCTATTCATTAAGTTAGATAATCTATTTTCCATTCGTATCATTGACCGGATGGATAATAGGTTTATTAATTGCGCGAATCAAGTTGAAGTCTATTTATAGACCGCTTTATTGATTTTGATTGAGGTGAGGTACAAAAATACCTCTATTTCAGCAACAAATTAGGGTGAAGGGTTTTACAAAAGCATAAAAAAACCCCCGTCTTTCGACGAGGGTTCAAATTTTGGTGGAGCTAAGCGGGATCGAACCGCTGACCTCTTGCATGCCATGCAAGCGCTCTCCCAGCTGAGCTATAGCCCCACATGTTGACTTTACTGACCGCACTCTGTTGGGTTCAGAGTGTGGTGGAGCTAAGCGGGATCGAACCGCTGACCTCTTGCATGCCATGCAAGCGCTC